>JAQNCM010000310.1 GCA_029237615.1 Mucilaginibacter sp. | reverse complement strand
GGCGAAGATTTTCAATTAATAGATGTAAGGGAAGATTTTGAATACGAAATGTCGAACCTTGGCGGATTGCTGATACCTCTTGGCGGCATTTTAATTGAAGCTGAAAAAGTGGATAAAACAAAGCCGGTTGTGGTAATGTGCCGCAGTGGAAAACGCAGTGCTGCCGCCATAATGCAATTAGAGCAAATGGGTTTTACCAATTTATATAACCTTCAGGGTGGTATTTTAGCATGGGCCTCGGAAATTGACCCAACCCTTAACGTTTATTAAAATGGCATTAAAGATTTTTTTAAACACTTTTTATACAGTAGGAATCTTTCTTTCTCTTATTGCGGGTTACCAATACGGAATTGTACAACATCATCCCGGATATATTGTAAGCGCTGTATTAATTATAGCTATCTTTGTGGTGCTTAAGATAAAAATCTTAAAGGACATCAAAAACACACAAAAAAAACCTTAATCCCCTATTTACCATGCTTATCGCAATTTTAGGTGTATTTGTACTCATTGTGGGTATAGTACTAAGACGCTCCCCCGAACCCGGCAACAGGCTTGCTGGTGTAGTTAATGTAGTAGGACTTGGAATTGTGATAGTAGGACTATTGCTTTCTTCCGTTAAAATTATTGATCCCGGAAAAGTAGGTGTGCAGGCCCTTTTTGGTAAAGTGCAGGATAATGTGCTTGAAAGCGGGCTCCATTTTATAAATCCTATGGTGGAAGTTACCACCTTCAGCATCCAGACCGAAAATTATACCATGAGCGCTAAAAACAATGAGGGCCAGGTAGAGGGAGATGACGCTATCCGCGTTTTGTCATCTGATGGATTGGAGGTAACGATTGACCTTTCTGTATTGTATAAAGTAAGTCCCTCCAGAGCGCCATATATTCTGCAAAATATTGGGGTTAATTATCAGGATAAAATCGTTCGTCCCATTACACGCACTGCTATCCGTGATAATGCCGTAAATTACCAGGCGGTTGATCTTTATTCAAGTAAAAGACAGGAGTTTCAGTTTAAGATCAATAAAACCATCGCTGATAACTTTGCAAAGAATGGTTTAGAGGTACAGCAGATATTAGTCCGTAATATTACCTTGCCCGCTACTGTACGCGCCAGCATCGAATCAAAGATTCAGGCTGAGCAGGATGCACAGAAAATGCAGTTCGTGTTACAGAAGGAACGCCAGGAAGCCGACCGTAAACGCGTAGAAGCACAGGGTATTGCCGATTACCAAAAGATACTCTCAACCGGCTTAACCGATAAACAGCTACAATACCAGGCTATTCTGGCCCAAAAGGAAATTGCGCTATCACCAAATACTAAAATAATTATTATGGGAGGCAGCAAAGGAAGCCCGATAATGCTGAGCGATAAATAATTGACACTAATTTTCACGAATTTCACGAATTGAAACGCAATTATATGAATAAGATGAAATTTATCATTCTATATTATATAATTGCGTTTAGTCTCCTCATTATAGCACACAAGATAGATCCTACTAGCCTGGCCGGGCCTGGATTAGATGTGTTTGTATATCTTTTAGTTTTTCTTATCGGCATCATATTATTCGTCAAGAATGTCGCCGCAACCCTTAATAATAAAGGCTTATGGGTGATGATGCTAATTCATTTTATAGCTTTTGCCGTTTTAATAGGACTATTGTTTGTTCATCCAAATTAATACCCATTCGTGCAATTCGAATAAATTCGCACAATTCGTGTCTATCCCTATTTAAAGTAAGATTGATACTCGGCAGGTATTCCGCTAACAGGCTTTATCTTGATGTCTTTATAATAAACTTCAGCTGCTTCGCTTTGTAATTGTAGTTTTCCTTTTACCAATGGCTTTGCTTCATTGCCAACCATATAAACGCTGTTTGATAAAGCCATTACCACCACTCCGTTAACAATGCGAACTGCTTTATCGCCGTAAGTGATCAATTCAATATCGTTCCAGCCATTTTTTATTTCAACATCTTTGCCTGCGTGACAAAAATTTCCGTTACCTGTCCCTGATCCAAATGACATCAGGGTGCCGTTATTGTCGAAGTAATAGTTTTTACCGTCTTTCCGGGCTTTAATATCGCTTCTGGAGCTGGCCTGCGACCAGTAATCGCCCATACCACCTTCAGTGATCTGGTATTCCTGCGACAGCATCCAGGTTCGCCAATATTCCACACCGGCTGGCCCCTGCGAATGATAAAGCAAGCCTGAGTCTTTATCCTCGTGTAAGCGCGGCTCCCACTTTTTATCGCCCCATTTTACTTTCAGCTTAAGGTCGTAATTTTCAAAATCCTGTTTGGTAAAAATGCAGCCATACAGATCACCGTAAACTTTTAGCACCAGTTCACCATTTTGGTCTATGGTCGAAAATTCGTTTCCCTCATTAATGTTATAGCCGACAGGTTTAACCAGGTTCCCGTTTTCATCTTTTGGCGCCAGGCCTTTGTAGCCGTCCTTATGCCTGAAACTTTGATATATCTCCCATTTAGATAGTTTTTTATCAAGGAGGTAAGTCCATTCATCTTTTGGCTGGAAAGAGGTGCACAATAAAAAACATGCAGCAAACAGAATTTTGGTAAAAAATGATTTCATGGTACTAATCTCATGAATTTAAATGAATACATAAATAGCTATGAAACTAATAATATAATTAGTGAGTTGTTTGGATAAAGCCCCTTGATTGTTTTTTATCCGTCCCATGAAGTGGGACGGCAATCAATAACCCGGGCAATGAATGGGACTGGCAACTAAAATCCGTGCAATAAATAAATCCAGTAATGAATAATGAGGGCAATGAACAAAACCCGGCAATGATGAGACGGCAATAAAGGACGCCGACCATAAATAAAACCAATAGTATATTTTCATTGCAGTTGGCTTTAGCCAACTGATAAATAAAAGCTTTATATTGGCTTTAGCCTAAATGACCGTGGTGCTGTTGTAAACGATATTTATCTAAGACCAATCCCCAACCCGTTATCGTTATTTAATATCCACTTTCCATCCTTGAACTCCGGCATTTTATAAGGATTATTGCTCGTTAAAAAAGGCCCGTCCAGGTCGGCCCAATCGCATTGAGGAGCAAGTGCCGCGGCGGCCAGGGTGGCGCAGCTGGTTTCGCTCATACAGCCTATCATCAATTTTAAACCCAGCTCTTTTGCTTTTAATATCATTTGATGCGCCTCATACATTCCTGCCGACTTCATCAGTTTAATATTGATGCCATTATAAACTCCATTTGCTTTTTCTACATCCGGCAGCCGTTGTACCGATTCATCACCGATAATGGGTATCGGGCTGCGTTCGGTTAGCCATGCATTACCGTCGGGATCCGTTTTCAGCATCGGTTGCTCTATCAGTAATACACCCTGTTCATGCAGCCAATACGTTAGATCCAGGCTTTGCTGCAGATCAGTCCACCCTTGGTTGGCATCCACAAAAAGCGGCAGATCAGTAACCGACCTGATGGTTTTTATCAGCTCCTTATCGCTGTCGCGCCCTAATTTTACCTTTATTATTTTGCAGTCGGGATTTTCCTTTACCTTTTGGATGATCACTTCGGGTGTATCGATGCCGATTGTAAAACTTGTTAAAGGCATTTTTGCAGGATCACTCTTCAGTATTTGCCAGCAAGGTTTTTGCCGCAGCTTACCATCAAGGTCGTGCAGGGCAATATCGATCCCCGCTTTAATGGCAGGATTGCCGGGTGCAATACTATCCAGGTAAGCAATGATATCTTCAAAATCAAAAGGGTACTTAAACCGGTCCGCATCTACCTTACTTAAAAAGGCAGCGGCACTCTCAAAGCTCTCGCCCATGTAAGGCACCATGGATGCTTCCCCGTAACCGGTTTGGCCCTCATGTTCCGCCTTTATCAGCATAACCGGGGTAGAGGTGCGCGAAAATTTAGCGATGGTAAAAGTGTGCTTTAGCAGCAGTTCAAAAGGTTGGTATGTCAGTTTCATGTTAAATTCAAAGCTAAGCAAAACGCTTGTAGGGCATGATAAAAAATTGAATTCCGAAGGCAAAACTTCATTTAGGTCGTGATAAAAAATTACTTTTTGCGGGCTAAAACGGATTTAGGGTGTGATAAAAATTACGATTATAAAGGCTAAACGCGTTTAGGCTGTTGTAAAAAAAGGCTCATTTATTATATAAATACCTGTATATAAGGTGATTGCCTTAAAGTGCATAGCAATAATGTGTAAATTAAAACAAAAAATAAATTCTCGTAGAGACACAATACTTTGTGTCGTACTTTGTGTCTCAGGAGATGGACACTTTGCGTCTCAGGAGAAAATAACCTGCGCTGATGAGTAATACAAAGATACGAAAACCCAGGCAATTTATCTCCTGTAAAATTTTCTGATTAAATCTGATGCTTATCTTTGCGGCCATGCCGGAACAAATTTATTCCCCGTTTACCGATTTTACATTCAGCAACCGCAAATGCTTTTTAACCGGTCAAACCTTATCTACCGAAGAGGAGAAGATACAGGTCTTCCCGCAATGGCTGATGAGTCGTTACCAGCTGGAAGACAAACCCTTTAAAATGCTGGATGAGAGCATGGCTACTTACAAGGATATCAAGATCCCTTGTTCAGCACAAATAAATGAGGCCGTCCTGGAGCCGTTGGAAAATGAAATTGCCGCCGCTTTTGAAATTGGCTATGAGGCGATAAAAAACCTGGATGACCTCAAATTATTCCAGTGGGCGGGTAAATTGCTTTACGGAATTATATTTAACGAGATCCAAACCGGCATTAAACAGCAGCATGCGCAGGGGGAGGAATTCAATATTTCGGAATCTATCATCCATAAATTCAGCAACCTGCATTTAATGCTGCAAAGCCTTAACCTTCCCATTGTTTTCGAAGATTTTAAACCATACAGTATTTTTTTATTTAAGGTTGATAATAATCCCGAAGAGTTTGGCTATCGCGATGAGATCAACACCCTTACTTTTTCGTTGCGGATAAAAGATTTTGGACTGATCATCTGCCTGCAGGACAATGGCGCCAACCGCATCTATCATAAAGAGATCTTTGATAAAATTAAGAACGAAGTTCTGCATCCTATCCAGTTTGAGGAATTTTGCGGACGTGTATTTTATTCGGCTTATCTGTTTAACCGCCTGCCGGAATATAATGTGCTGCCTGCCGGCGATAGTATTTATATTGAAGCCATGCCCTTGCGGGGCATCAGCAGCAAGCCGTTGTTTGACGACTGGATGAATAAAATTTATGGCCAGGTGTTGGAAAGCTTCTGGAAAAACTGGGGCTTTTTACTTTTAGAGATCATCAAAAACCCCGAAAAACCCATGAGCTTTTTATTTAATCCGGATGGCAGCCTTATTAATGGAGCAATGATTGAACTCCCACACTGATTTTGCCGATAAATTCATGAACTACATAAGGATTCAACGCTATAGTGATGATCAGGCCGCTTAAAGCCCCAAACATATGCGCATCATGGTTAATATTATCGTGCGAGTATCTGGAAGCATAGTTGCAATACACCAGGTATAATGCACCGAATAAAACTGCCGGTATACCAATTGGGATAGGCATTATCATCATTTTACTCAATGGGTCAAACATAATAAAACTGAATATCACCGCGCTCACCGCCCCGGATGCCCCAAGACTATGGTACCACTCATCGTTTTTATGTTTGTAAACGGTTGGCAGATCGCTTAATATTAAACTTACCGTGTACAATAAGCCAAACTGCCAATGCCCCAGAACCGGCTCCAGCTGAAAGGCAAAAAAGTAAAAGCTAAGCATGTTAAAAAACAGGTGCATCCAGTCGTTATGAATAAGGCCGCTGGTAATTACCGTATAAACACGCTGCCTGCGATACACACTATAAGGGTGCAGGATCATGTTGGCGTACAGGTTATCATTTGAAAAAGCCAGTACCGAAGTTAGTATCGTAATTGCAAATATGAATGACGCAACAGGCGCCATTATCAGGTATTCCATCATTTTAAGTCGAGTTTTGTATTGGTAAGCAACCGGCCTACCGGGTAGCGAAGGTATGTTTTTTCGAAATAAGGCGAGTTGCGGTAAACAAAATTTAATTGCGCCCCGGCGCTGTTAGCCAGCTTAGGGTTATTTGATTTTTCATCTTCCAGTTTTTTTCTCAGCTCAGGATTTTTTTTCAGCAGGTCGGCGGCAACATCTTCAAACACATAATCCGAAAAATATTCTTTCTCTCCTAAAACCGAATCAAAAAAGTTCCAGGCGAAAAACGAGTCAACGCCCTGCGGTTCCAGCGTTTCAACAATATACCGGTTCAGCGCCTGATTAGTATACACTATATAATCGCCGGCGTAAAATTTAACTTTCGTATCAACAGGGTTAAGCTTTACATTGCTGTGCAAGTAGTGACCTTCATAAGGCTTTTGAGGTGTTTTAAAATCACTAATGTAATACATCTGCAAATCCAGCGTGGTATCATGCAGCAATCTGTGCATTGTAATATTATTCAGCCTAAACAAGTCAATTACTTTTCCCCATGCCTGTGGTATCACATACGCTACGGGTTTATCTGCGGTGACACTCACCTTGTAATTATCAAAATACTTAATGGTTTTGATATACGGCTTTGTTCTGTCGTAATACAGCCTTTTCAAACCGCTTACCTCGCTGGTTTTGTATCCTGCGGCGTAACCTTTAAAGGTAAGGGTATCGTAATGCTCGTTGTCCAGTTCCCAGTTAAGGGCGAAGGTTTGTTGCTGCTTTACCTGCTCATCGGCTTTATGTTTAAGTTCGCCTATCAGTTTTGCATCCCGTTCATTGATATCTATCAGGGCCTGCATAAAATCGTAGGTAGCATACACCCGCTTATCAAAAGCCTTCAGCATATGCGTTTCAGTAATATAGCTGATGATGTTATGCTGCGAGGTATAACCCGTTGCAAAGCGTGGTGTTTCCAAAAAGCTCACAATACCCGAATCCGGACTTGTTTCTTCGCTCTCCACATAAGGCGTCATCTCATACCCGCTTTTTTTCATCCTTTTATAAAGCTCGGGCGAAAGCGTTTTGGAGGTATACTCCGCCAGGATGGGGTTTTGTTTGTCCTTTTGGGTTTCGATGAGCGTCATCACATACTGGTAGTCGGCGCCATCGCTGGTATGGTTATCCAGGAAGATTTCCGGCTGCCAGGTATTTAATATTTGCTCAAAGGCGAGCGCATTGCGGCTATCAGCCTTAATAAAGTCGCGGTTAAGATCCAGGTTACGGTAATTCCCTCTGAAGCCATATGCCCGCGGACCATTCTGGTTAATCCGGCTAAGGCCCCGGTTTAGGCAACCGTCGATATTATAAACCGCTATCATGCAAATCACCACATCTTTTGGCAGGGCATTTTTATTGAGCAGATCGCGGGCAAGCATCATGGTGGCATCTATACCCTCCGGCTCGCCGGGATGAATGCCGTTATTGATAAGCAGCACCCGTTTATTTTGTTTTTTGATCAGTGCAGAATCAAACACTTTATCCCGTGATAATACCACCAGCGTTAAAGGTTTGCCCACATCTGTTATGCCATAGTTCAGCAGCTTCATCTGCGGGTATTGTCTGCTTAATTTTTGATAGTAAGCAATCACCTCATTATAGGTTGCCGTGTAATTTTTATCCGTGCTAAGTTCGAAGGGGGTAAGTTGCGCATGCGCCTGGCAAAAAACAAAACAGGTAAGTAACGCCGAAAAGATCTTTCTCATTAAAATGCTTTTGACAAATATAGCGGATTGGTTGATTAAGTTGAGTAGGTGAGTAATGTCATTAAACTAATGGAAACAGCGTTCGAATCTCTTCCCAAATGCATTTTAGCCCCACCCAACCCTCCCTCCAAAGGGGTCCTTTGGACCGGAAGGGAGGGCTTTTAAGAAAGAATGTAGTTAAAGTCTCTCCGCCAGTTGGCGGGGAGATTTAGAGGGGGCTAAATTATGGAGGACCCTTAACTTAATGACATTGGATTAGCAGTTGGGAACGTTGTAACTGTAATGAAGCTGCAGCACACCGCCAACGTTGTCTGAAGTTCACGGGGCTAATCTCTGTATAACATTTCCGTCATATAAATGACGGTAAAGAGGTCTATTGATAAATTATCCTCAATATTGGAAATAATTAAGAAAAAAAATGAAGACTATAGTCAAACAACACCAGGCAGTTTATGAACCGATCGGAAACCTAATTACTTACCGGGCCATTCCAACTGCTTCAATTGATTACCTCGACCCATTTTTATTTTTGAATCATCACGGGCCACAAAACTATCAACCACACAACAGTGGATTGCCTTTTGGACCGCACCCGCATCGTGGCTTTGAGACAGTAACCATTGTTATAGACGGCGATATCTATCACAAAGATAGCGGCGGTTTTCACGGAACAATTCTTCCCGGTGGGATTCAATGGATGACTGCAGGTAAGGGTCTTATCCATGCAGAGATATCTTCTGAAGAATTTAAAAAACAAGGCGGCAATCTTGAAATCCTACAATTGTGGGTTAATCTGCCTTCAAAATTCAAAATGGTCGATCCACATTATCGCGACCTTCAAAAAAATGATATACCTGTTTTTAAAAGTGATGACGAAAAGGTATCAGTCCAAATTTTCTCCGGAAAATGGGAAGGTATCGATGGCGCACATGTTCCACTGGTTGATATCAGCCTTTACCAAATTGACATGAAGGAAGGAGGGAAATTCTTAAAATCCATTCCTGCTGAACAAAACGTTTTTTTCTATGTGATTAAAGGTGAACTGACCGTTAATGGTGAACCTTCAAAGTCACTACGCCTGGTGGAATTCAACAATGACGGTGAAGATATTATGGTGGAAGCAATAAGCGACGCATCGATTTTGCTGGGACATGCCCTTCCTTTTAATGAGCCGGTAGTATCGGCGGGGCCGTTTGTAATGAATACGGCAACAGAGATTGAACAGGCTTATGAAGATTACAGGGCTGGAAAATTTGGGGCATTAAAGGGATGATGCTGCAATCGCTATAAACTTTTTTGTTCTGCGCAGGGGTGTAGCTGACATGTCTGGCGTGAATAACAATAAAGGCATTTTTGTACTCCGGTTGAAGGTGTCCCAATGCTATTAAGTTAAGGGAAAAGTGTTCGAATTTCTTTCCAAATGTATTTTAGCCCCACCCAACCCTCCCTCCATAGGACTCCTTCGGATGAGAGATTTAGAGGGGGGCGAAATTATTGGGGGACCCTTAACTTAATAGTATTGGAAGGCACCTGGACGGGCGGTAATCTGATAGATTTTTGTCATAATATTAAATAACGGAAACGCAAAGGTTTCAATCCTTTTATTTTTGCAGCACTTAATCTATATGAAATGGAAAATATAAAAGGAAAAACCGCACTAATTACAGGTGCTGGCAAAGGCTTAGGGAAAGCAGTGGCGCTTGCACTCGCGGCAGAAGGGGTTAACCTGGCGCTGCTGGCCCGTACAGCAACTGATTTGGAAGCGGTTGCTATTGAAGCCGGAAAAATTAATAAGGATATCAAGATCGCATACACAACGGCAGATGTAGGCAGTAATACTTCGGTTACCAATGCGGTTGCCCAATTAAAAAGGGATGTTGGAGATATTGATATACTGGTTAACAATGCAGGGACGGGTAAGTTCGGCAGTTTTATGGATCTGGAAGTAAATGATTGGGAACAGATTATCCAAACGAACCTTTTAGGATCGTACTACATGATCAGGGCTATCCTGCCCGAAATGAAGGCCCGGAAAAATGGCGATATTGTTAATGTTTCTTCATCTGCGGGATTAAAGGGCGCACCCTTAACAAGCGCTTATAGTGCATCGAAATTCGGACTTAATGGTTTATCAGAATCGCTTATGATGGAGGTAAGAAAAGAAAATATAAGGGTGTTAACCTTGATGCCAAGCACGATAGCGACTGAATTGTCTATAAACCTGAAACTTACTGATGGCAACCCCGAAAGTGTTTTACAACCCGAAGATTTTGCGGAATTACTGGTTGCGCATTTAAAGTTACCCCGCAGGGCGCTGGTGAAAGAAGTTGTATTATACTCCACCAACCCCTGATTTTTTAATAAAAGGGAATATACTAAGCTAACTGCAAGCCTTAAGGCGAAAGTCTTGAGTCGATTTTGGCCTTTTCTGACTCAGGACTTTCGACTCGGGACTAAATGGCAATTCATTATCGGCACGCCACTGGCATATTGCATTTAACATAAAAAAATGTGACCTGGAGGTTAATCCTGAACTTAGAAAAAAACGTTTAGCTTTGCGCCTTTCAATTTTTGCCATGACAATATCATTACTCAAGGAACGCAGCGGTAATTCCTGCGAACTCTGCAAGTCAACCACTGACCTGTCGGTCCATGCCGTCCAGCCGGCAACTCATCCGGCTAATGAGATAGTGGTTTGTGATGCTTGCCTTGTGCAAATGGGGAAGGGCGCTGAAACGGACAGCCAGTACTGGCGCTTTCTGGCCGAAGCCATGTGGAGTGCGGTGCCTGCTGTACAGGTTGTGGCCTGGCGTATATTATCCCGTTTTAAAAATGAAAGCTGGGCAGCAGAGAACCTTGATATGCTTTACCTTGATGAGGAGACGGTTGACTGGGCAAAAACGATGGATGAAGACGATGTGCCTGCGGCCGTAGCGGCAGTACACCAAGACAGCCTGGGAAGCGAATTACAAAACGGCGACACCGTGGTGCTGACTAAATCACTGGATGTTAAAGGCAGTTCGCTGAATGCAAAAATGGGAACCGTGGTTAAAAACATCCGCCTCGTTATTAATAATACAGAGCAAATTGAAGGAAAAATTGAGGGCCAGCAGATTGTTATACTGACGAAATACTTGCGGAAGCAAAAAAGCTAACAGGTGTTCAAATGCGACCCGAACTTCGCCTGTTTAAGTGTGGACACTTAAATTTTTTAAGTCCAAATGAAGACACTTGGACGGGCGGGGTAGGTGAGTGGTTGGGACTATTGCAGCTGTGAGGCAGTGGGAGGGGATAATAAATCTATCCTCTTTGTCATCCGGAGCGATAGCGAAAGATCTTCTCAGCCCTAAAGTAAATGTAAGTCAATAACTAAAAATCAAAGAATAGTCCTCAGAAAATATAAAGGCTAACCAAAATTATTATTCCTCCGCTGCCGCTTACGGCAGCGCCAGAGTGCGGAAACTTGTTTACTCGTATCTCAACGCCTCAACGGGATCGAGCTTTGAAGCTTTTTTGGCAGGATAAAATCCGGATATCAAACCGATAAGGGTACATAATACGATAGCCGCAAACAGCCATACCCACGGGGTAACAAATGATCCGCTTATCTGTATAGCTATGAGGTTGCCGATTGCCATACCCAATATAATTCCGCCAAGACCGCCGATCAGGCAAATTACAATGGCTTCTATCAAAAATTGTTTGCGGATAACGGCAGGTGTAGCGCCAAGCGCTTTACGCAGACCTATTTCGCGGGTACGTTCGGTTACAGACACCAACATAATATTCATCAGTCCTATGGCTGCGCCAATCAACGTTATAATGCCAATGGCAAAACCCCCGGCTGTCATTGCCGCCAGGTTACCGGATAACTCGGCCTGTATGGAATCGCTTCTTTCAATCTCAAAGTTGTCTGCACTTGCCACATTCAAACCACGGATGTTTCTAAAAAGAGAGGTTGCTTCGCCAACGCTTGCATCTAAAGCGCCAGAATTGGTCACCATTACCTTAATGCTAAATGAGGGGTTTTTAGTAGTATTTAACTGTTTAGCTGTTAATACCGGTATAATGCAAAATTTGTCGCCGCCAAAAGCAGAGCTGGAACCTTTTGCTGCGAGTATCCCGATAATCCTGAACTTATTATTTCCAATAAAAATTGATTGATTAACGGGGTCGCCCTTTTTAAAAAGGCGGTTTTTTATTTCGTCCCCAATAATTACCACGTTAGCGCCATGCTCAATTTCGGAGGTGGAGAAATTACGGCCAAACGCCAGTTTGTATCCCGTGGTAAGCACATAGTTTTCGTTTGACCCGGTAACTGAAATATTAGGGTTGCTTTTTATATTGCCATATTTCACCACAGCTGTATTGGATACCTGTAAATTTATAGCGATAATAACAGGAAGATTATACAATTTTTTGAAGCGATCAGCCTGGTCGTACCGGATGGCAGGGTAAACCTTACTGTGTCCGCCGTTACCAAAGTTTAAGCCGCCCCCCCTGTTTTGTATGGTGAATGAGTTGGCTCCCAACCCCGAAAACGCATCGTTAACAGAAGTTTTTATCCCCTCGATAGCGGTTAAAATGCCCACCAGCGCCATAATGCCTATCGCAATAATTAAAGAGGTAAGCGATGTGCGTAGCCTGTTACCGGCTATGGACTGCAATGCGATGGAAATATTTTCTTTTAAGGTGGTTTTGACAGGCATGGTTAAAATTAACAAAACTTGTTGGTAAGACTGTAACATACCATGCTTTGTTACAACAGTAAAGGAGTTAATTTAAAGCGCTTTAATTGTATATTCTATTTTCACGGAACCAGCAATTAAAGCACATAAAAAAAGCCCTGATAGAATCAGCGCTTTTCTATTTATAATTAATGTTTTATTTATACCGAAAATGAAGTTCCGCAGCCGCAGGTACTGGCCGCATTGGGGTTATTGAAAGTAAAGCCGCGGGCATTTAAGCCATCCTGGAAATCTATCTGCATACCTGCAAGATATAATCCGTGCGCCTTGTGCATATAGGTCTTTATACCGTCGATCACAAATTCCTGGTCGCCATCTTTTTTCTGATCAAAACCTAAAATATAGTTCATTCCTGAACAGCCGCCGCCTTCAACGCCAACGCGCAATCCAAAATCTTCGCCCAGTTCTTGCTGGTCTTTTAATTTTAACAGTTCTTTTACGGCACCCTGCGTAAAAGTTACCGGTGCAGGAGCAGTTTCAACAGCAGTACTCATCTTATTTTTAATTAACTATACAAATATAAGGTAAAATGCGGATTTTTGTTGCAGGGCATTTATTTATGACCCCTGTTTAACATTTATCATATGAACCTGTTTCCTTATTTATTAGATATCCTTAAATATACCATTGCCGGACTTGGCGTCGTCTGGATTGCCTTTTACTTAATAAAACCTTACCTGGACCGCGACGAAAAAATACAGTTGCTTGAATTTAAAAAAACGGTTAGCAATCAAACCCTGCCGTTACGCTTACAGGCCTATGAGCGCCTGGTATTATTTATTGAACGGGTAAATCCCGCCAATATGCTGATCCGGCTAAACGGACCTGCTTATAGCGCACATGAATTATACAGCTTAATTGTTGAAGACGTACGCAACGAATATCAGCATAATATTACACAGCAAATTTATGTGAGCGCGCGGGCATGGTCTGTAGTAAAACGGGTTAAAGAAGATACGCTGGGCGTTGTAAATAATGCGATCAGAATGCTGCCGGAAACCGCTTCGGGGCTTGACCTGAGTAAAACTATCCTGTCAAATTTGAGCAGCCTCGAAGATAGCCCTTATGAAATAGGTGCCAGCCTGCTCAGAAAAGACCTGGAAGAGTTATTTTAATTTGAAAATGTGTTGATTTGAAGATTTGAAGATTACCTGTTTTAATTTGAAAATTTTTAAATAATATGTGACATTTTCAAATTCACACATCTTCAAATCCTCAAATAAAAATAATATGTCCGAAAAGAAATTTGTAACCACATCTGGTATTGAAATTAAAGAAGTTTATACAGTGCCGTCAGGCATGAATGAACTTCCCGGCGAATTTCCATATACCAGGGGCATACAAAAGGATATGTACCGGGGCAAGCCGTGGACGATGCGCCAATACGCAGGCTTTTCAACTGCCGAAGAATCCAACAAACGCTACCATTACCTGCTGAGCCAGGGAACCATGGGTCTTTCGGTAGCTTTTGACCTGCCCACACAAATAGGTTATGATTCAGACCATGAGCTCGCCGATGGTGAGGTTGGGAAAGTTGGCGTTGCCATTGACTCGTTAAAAGACATCGAGATTTTGTTTGAAGGTATTGAGCTAAAAAACATTACCACCTCCATGACCATTAATGCAACCGCACCTATATTACTGGCCATGTACATTGCCCTTGCAAAAAAACAGGGTGCAGATCTTAAACAAATCTCGGGTACTATACAGAATGATATATTAAAGGAGTATGCTGCGCGCGGCACCTATATATATCCGCCCGCGGCTTCCATGCGGCTAATAACCGATGTGTTTGAATATTGCAGTAAGGAAGTACCTAAGTGGAACACCATATCTATATCCGGCTACCATATACGTGAGGCCGGCTCAACAGCTGTACAGGAACTGGCGTTTACCCTGGCCAACGGCAAGGCCTATTTAAAGGCGGCGATGGACAAAGGGCTCGACATAAATATTTTTGCCAAAAGATTGTCCTTCTTTTTTAACTGCCATAATAATTTTTTTGAGGAGATAGCCAAGTTCAGGGCTGCAAGACGGATGTGGGCGCATATTACTAAACAACTGGGCGCCACAGATGCCGGGGCGCAAAAGCTGCGCTTTCATACACAAACCGGCGGCTCTGCCTTAACTGCACAGCAACCCATGAATAATATTGTGCGGGTAAGCAACCAGGCTTTGGCGGCAGTGTTGGGTGGTACACAATCATTACATACCAATGGCTATGATGAAGCGATATCCCTGCCAACAGAAGCGGCGGCTAAAATTGCACTGCGCACGCAGCAGATACTTGCTTTTGAGAGCGGCGTTACCGATACCGTCGACCCGCTGGCAGGTTCATACTTTATTGAAGCATTGACAGACGAACTGGAAAAAGCCGCTAATGAGTACATTGATAAAATTGATGCGATGGGTGGCTCGGTAAAAGCGATTGAACAGGATTATATTCAGCAGGAAATAGCAAGATCAGCTTATACGTATCAAACCGAAATTGAAAACGGCGAAAGAGTGCTGGTAGGTGTTAACCGTTTTACCGAGCCGGAAGAGATTCCGGTGAACGTTTTTAGGGTGGATGATTCTATCCGGAAAAAACAAACTGAAAAAATTACAGCCCTTAAAAATACAAGAGATGCCGATGCTGTTCAAACCTGCCTGGCTCGGCTGATTGATGCCGCAAATGGCAAGCAAAACCTGATGCCTTTTATACTGAATGCGGTTGAAAGCTATGCAACCCTGGGCGAAATTTCTGATGCGCTGCGTGCGGTTTTTGGAGAACACTAAAAATTTACCCGCTATCCTAACTACCTTGTTAATTGCATTTTATTACAGTAAATCGTTGTCTAACGATAAAGGAAATACAAAAAATTAAAAAATTATTGGCAAAGTTAAACAGTAAGACTTTTGTAACTTTTTCACTGCGAAAGATAATATTATAAATGAGTTTTGCACTATAAATCACTTTATTGTATCATAAATTTATTTCTCTAAAAAGTTAAAATTTAATTTATTTATCCGCTTTTTTTTTGAATATTCGATGTTCCGTAGCGGCTGGTAAAGATATGTGACTGGGGGTTGGAAATCAATATTTTAAAAAAAACTATATGGAAAAAACTTGTACTAACGTTTGGAATAGCTGCCTTCAGATCATCAAAGACAACATCCCGGCACAAAGCTTTAAAACCTGGTTTGAGCCAATAAAAGCTTTAAGGATGGAAGGGAGTGTACTAACCATACAAGTACCAAGTTTATTTTTTTATGAATGGCTGGAAGAACACTATGTAGGCCTGCTTCGCAAAACCATAAAAAAACAATTAGGGGACGATGGACGTTTGGAATACAATATAGTTGTTGAACAATCATCCTCCAGCAAGCCATATACTACTAATATTCCGTCGAACGGAAATGGCGCTGAGGCAAAAAATCAGAGTATGCCGATACCTATTTCTATAAATAAGGATATAAATAACCCTTTTGTAATACCGGGTTTAAAGAAGCTGAATGTAGATCCGCAGCTTAACCAGAATTACACATTCAATAATTTTGTTGAAGGAGATTGTAACCGCCTTGCAAGGTCTGCGGGTTATGCTGTTGCGGCCAAACCTGGCGGCACTTCTTTTAACCCGTTAATGATATACGGTGGGGTTGGCTTAGGAAAAACTCACCTGGCACAAGCCATTGGCAACGAAATTAAACAAACCCTGCCCGATAAGCTGGTACTGTATGTATCGTGCGAAAAGTTCACACAGCAGTTTGTTGATGCGTTAAAACATAATAATATAAACGACTTTGTTAATTTTTACCAGGCTATTGATGTGCTTATTATGGATGATGTGCACAATTTTGCCGGTAAGGAAAAAACACAGGATTTCTTTTTCCATATATTCAATCACCTGCACCAGTCGGGCAAGCAGGTGATCATTACTTCGGATAAAGCGCCAAAGGATCTTGCCGGGTTAGAGGAGCGCTTGTTATCAAGGTTTAAATGGGGCCTTTCGGCAGATTTGCAGATCCCTGACCTGGAAACACGCATGGCGATCCTTAAAAATAAAACATATCAGGACGGCATCGAATTATCAAACGATGTTATTGAATATGTTGCGCATAACATTGATAATAACGTGCGTGAACTGGAAGGAGCCATGGTATCACTGCTGGCGCAATCAACCTTAAACCGTAAGGAGATTGACCTGAACCTGGCCAAGCAGATGTTAAAGAATTTTGTAAAAAATTCGTCCAAAGAAATTTCAATGGAGTATATCCAGAACCTGGTTTGCGAATATTTTGAAGTACCTATTGAAATGGTAAAATCACAAACCCGCAAACGCGAAATTGTACAGGCCAGGCAAATATCCATGTATCTTGCAAAAGCACACACCAAAAGCTCTTTAAAATCTATTGGTCATTTCTTCGGCGGCCGCGATCACTCTACCGTTATCTATGCCTGCCAAACCGTTGAGGATTTGATTGATACGGATAAAAAGTTTAAAGGCTATGTTGCCGATATCCAGAAAAAGCTTAAAATGTCGTAAACTGATCTTATATAATTAAATGGGCCCTGCATTTTATGCGGGGCTTTTTATTTTCGCGTTATTAGGTATGGCTTGAATTACCTACTAAAAACTGCTTCCTTATTGTACTTATTCCGGTATTCCAGTGGAGATAGGCCTGTAATTTTTTTAAACACTTCGCGGAAAGCCTTTAAATCTGAATACCCCACTTCAAACATCACTTCATTTATTGTCTTTCTGCTGGTTTCCAATGCTTTTTTTGCGGCTTCGATCTTTACGCGCTGCAAATATTCAACCGGCGTGTTAAAAGTAGCCTTCATAAAACGACGGCCAAAATTTCGCCGACCAACGCCTAAATTGTTTGCCAGCTCTTCCATAGATATCTTTCTGTTTAAGTTAGTTTCGATATATAGCTGTGCCTTTTTAATTTCCTCATCCTGGTGGTCTTTCAATCCCGAAAATATAGTAAACGCGGACTGGCTGTTACGGTCAATATCCACCTCCAAAAATTTTGAGCAATAAATCGCAATCTCCCTTCCGCAATATTTTTCAATCAGGTATAAAAGAAGATGCAGAAACGAAAATGCACCGCCATTGGTATAAATCCCGCACTCATCCGTAATAACTTTTTCTACAACCAGGTTTACGTCCGGAAACATTTTTTTGAAGGCATCGGCAGCAAGCCAATGGGTTGAACAACTTCTTCCTTTCAACAAACCTGTTGACGCCAGTAAGAAACCACCGGTGCAAACGCTGGCCACCTCGGCACCTTGTTTGTATTGCTTAACTATCCACGGTAGTAAATCCTGGTTAGCAGCTATTACCTCGTTAAATTTCCAGCTTACTGCAGGAATAATTATAAGGTTGGTTTTTTTTATCTCGTCCAACCCAGCATGTGGTTTTATAGAAAATGCCCCGTCGTCTAAACTGAGCGTTTCTGTGTTTCCAATAAGCTGAATGTCAAACATCGGCTCCTTTCCTTTTTCTACAAGGTATTTGTTCACCATTTTAAAAGCCTTATAACAGCCAACTATACAAACCAGCTGCGGGTCACCCTCAGGAACCAGGATAGAAACATGTTTCATCATAATACAAAAATAATACTATCCATTGTCCAAATCAACCCGTAATAAAGTCTGAAACACACGCTGTTACATTCCGATAAAGACATTATTTTTGTTTGTAATAAATCGACATCAATCAAATGGAACAACAAAACTATAATTGCCGCATTACGGCAAAGATTTCGCCAAGTGAAGCATTTGGCGGTATTAACCGGGTTTCGGAATGGTGGACAGAAAATCTGGAAGGGAATTCTAACAACCTGGACGATGTGTTCACGGTCACGTTTGGCGAGACTTTTGCAACACTGAAAATCATAGAATTTGAGCCCAACAAAAAAGTTGTTTGGTTAGTTAGCGACTGTAACCTCCAATGGCTAAAGGACAAAAAGGAATGGGTAAACACAAAACTGATCTGGGAAATATCAACCGAAAACAATGCTACCCAAATTAGTATGACACACCTTGGCTTGGTACCTACAGTAGAATGTTACTCCGATTGTGAAAAAGGCTGGAATTTTTATATAAAAGAAAGTTTGTTTAAATTATTAACTGAACAAAAAGGAGTACCTGACAAAATTAAAACGGCACCTGTAGAAAATAACTAACTATAAAAATGGCGACCGATTTAATGAGACTACACCCAAAAGCAGTTGCCGACAGGGAAAAAGGAGAGATCCTGGCAATTGCAGATATTGATGCCCCCGCAGAGCGAATATTCAATGCACTTATCTCAAAAGAAGTGGAGACGTGGTGGGGATCGCCCGACGTTTATACCGTAAGGAATTGGACTGCCGATCTCCGGGTGGGCGGCAAATGGAGCTTATCCGTAGTCCGTCCGGATGGTAGTTCGCTACCCGCCAGCGGTGAATTTATTGAAATTGACGCCCCGCACAGGATAGTGATGACACGAAGGTATGACTGGGATTATCCTATCCTTGGCAGACGGGAAACCAAAGTGACTTATCTGCTCGACTCAATAGAAAATGGCACACGGGTAACCATCCGTCACGAAGGTTTCGCCGGTTGTACCCAGGCGGCTTATGATCACGCCGAAGGCTGGGAGCGCTATCTCGGGTGGCTCAGCGATTATGTAACGCCGAAGAGCGGGGGGGAATGATACGCCTCAACTGCGATTAAATTAAATCGCTTTTTTTTATATTTATAAAATGAAAAAAACCTTCTTTGTTATCATTTTTACAATGGGCAGTTTAATTGCCTATAGCCAGCAAACCGCAACCGATGCTATTAAACAAAGCATTAACACTATGTTTGATGCCATGCGAAAGGGTGACAGTACGCTACTAAAGTCGACGTTTGCGAAGGATATGATATTGCAAAGCATCTCAACCAATAAGGAGGGAAAAGCTGTTTTGTCGACTGAAAAGGCTGATGATTTTGCAAAGGCCATCGGCACGCCGCATGCTTCGATTTATGATGAACGGATTACTTTTGACGCGATTAAAATTGATGGCGACCTTGCCAGCGTTTGGGCGCCCTATAAATTTTACCTCGGTGATAAATTCAGTCATTGCGGAGTGGATGTTTTTCAGCTGATGAAAACCCCGGCTGGCTGGAAGATCATTTATATTGTGGATACCCGGCGGAAGGACAATTGTGTGGAGTAGAGACATGATGCATATCAACCTGTGCCATAAACAAATATAATGAATTTGCACGAAATACTCCTAAATGAAAAGTTAGCTACAATTTGCATTCTGTGTGTAAGTCGGAGATTGCTTCGTCGTTCCTCCTCGCAACGGCGGCGCGGAGATGCTTATCCAAACAGCAGTTCAAAAACTTCTTCTATCCGGCTTACTATTTTAATGTCAATATTATAGCGCGACAGGTCTATGCCTTTTTTATCCTGCCCGCCTGAAGGGAGGTTATATTTGGAGATAAATATCTGTTCAAAGCCCAGCTTCTGCGCTTCGGCAATGCGCTGCTCCACCCGGTTTACGGCGCGGATCTCGCCGGATAAACCTATTTCGCCAGCGAAGCAGGTTTTAAATGGAACGGGTATATCCTCGTGTGAGGATATGATGGCGGCGGCAAGCCCAAGATCGATAGCCGGGTCCTCAACCCTGATACCGCCGGTTATATTTAAAAAAACATCCTTAGCACCTAATTTAAAGCCGCAGCGTTTTTCGAGTACTGCTAGCAGCATGCTCATGCGGCGGGTATCAAACCCGGTTGCCGTGCGCTGTGGCGTGCCATAGGGTGAATCACTTACCAATGCCTGGGTTTCAATCATCATGGGCCGCATACCCTCCAAAGTTGTTGAAATGGTAATACCGCTCAACGGTTCATCACGTTGTGAAAGTAAGATCTCTGATGGGTTTGATACCTCCCGCAGCCCCTCACCCAACATTTCATAAATCCCCAGTTCGGATGCGGAGCCGAACCTGTTTTTAACGGTACGCAAAATGCGGTAAACATGGTGCCTGTCGCCCTCAAACTGTAAAACAGTATCAACCATGTGCTCCAGTATTTTAGGCCCGGCTATCATGCCGTCTTTTGTAATATGACCGATCAAAAATACAGGGGTTGAACTTTCCTTCGCAAATCGCAATAGTTCCGCCGTACATTCCCTTACTTGTGACACACTGCCAGGAGTGGATTCAATATGTGCAGAGTGCAAAGTCTGGATAGAATCCACCACTACCAGATCAGGCTGCAGTTCTTCAATTTGCTTAAAAATATTTTGGGTGGAGGTTTCTGTAAGGATATAACAGTCTTTTCCGATTTCAGATTTCAGATTTACGATTTTAGATTGACTTTCGGCTTCTGACTTCCGGCTTCCGACTTCCGACAATCGTTCCGCCCGCATCTTTATCTGCCGTTCGCTTTCCTCGCCCGATACATAAAGTACTTTTAAGCCTGGCATGTTAAGTGCAAGCTGAAGCATTAAAGTCGATTTACCGATGCCCGGTTCTCCCCCTATCAGCACCAATGAGCCGGCTACAATGCCGCCGCCAAGCACCCTGTTAAACTCTTTATCGGGCGTAAGCAGCCTATGCTCTTCACTAAAGGTAATATCAGCAACCTGAACGGGTTTACTGGCCCTTTGCAGGCTCGTAGAGGTAGTTTTCCAATTAGGAACAGCAGTGTTAGCTTTTTCAATAATTTCTTCGGCAAAGGTATTCCATTGCGCGCAGGACGGGCACTTGCCAAGCCACTTAGCCGACTCATAGCCGCAGCTCTGACAGAAATATGCGAATTTGGTTTTAGCCAATGTTTTGATGTGCAAATCTTTTAGATGTGCGGATATGCAGATGTGCAAATGTGCAGATTTATTTTAGAAAAGTGTAATTTTTACTAAAATATTTAGTATTTGTTTATGCTAGTATGGTATTAATTATTTATCGGTTAACCTTATCTTTCTTTATTGGTGGTCTTGTTCTTTTTTGGAATTCGCCTTCAAATTCGATAGGATCATTTGTTGGTTTTAGTTTTATCTTTTTGTAACTGTCATTTAACCAAATACAAGTTTTTAAAATTGGATCATGTTTCGCACTAGAAAGTCTCACAATTCGTTTCTTACTATTTTTCCAATGAATTATCAATTCAAAGTATTCCGCATCGTAAATATGCATATCAGTATTTGAGTCAATTGTTCTAAACTCCGCGTTTTCAAGTTGCTTGTTTAAAGTATTCCAAAAGCCTTCACTAATTTTTCCAGTAAAATTACCCTGACTTAGGTTGTCGTCACAATATTTATAATTCAAAGAACTATCAATAATAATTGCCGCCCCATATCAGCCCATGCACCGCTCTTGCCAATTCAACTTTTGTGATCTCATTATTTTGATGTGAAGCTTTTTTGCAAGATGTAGAAAGGATTATAAATGTTAAGAATGCGATATATTTCATCTGTTTTTAGGCGGTTTATCGACAAGATAGGAGAAAAATTAGGGAGCTATTCAATTTGTCGCATTGCGTTGATTTGGCTGAAGCCTCTTATAGCCTGTTTATTAGTCCGCCCCATAAATGGGACGGCAATGATTTATCTGCAATACTGATTTCATTGCCGTTGGCTTCAGACAACGGATAAAAGGGTAGCGACAACAGGGCTTTAGCCGAATTACGATAGGATAGAACAGGCATACAAACAAAATGTGCAGATGCTAATCAAAACATCTGCACATCTGTAATCTGCACATTCGCACATCGAAAATCTACAGTTTAATCTCTTCTTCTTTACCGTTAAAGAAATGAAACTCAGTGATCTGGTAAGCAGGGTTGCTTTTAACCTTTATCCACTGGTTGTATTTTAAAAACCATTTCATCTGGCGGTTAATGAAACCTTTTTTGATGTAGGCTTCTATATAAGGGTGAACACAAAGCGCAATATTCTTTTCGTTTTGCTCATCCAAAATATAATTGAAGTTATTTTCAATATCATCAATCAGCAAAATGGTTGGCCTTAAGGTGCCGGTTCCGTTACAGGCCGGACAAACCTCGGTAGTAACAATATTCATCTCCGGCCTTACACGCTGGCGGGTTATTTGTACCAGGCCAAATTTACTTGGCGGTAAAATAGTGTGCTTTGCCCTATCGTGCGACATTTCGGCCCGTAAATAATCAAACAGGTCCTTGCGGTTGTTCGGCTTGTGCATGTCAATAAAGTCGATCACTACAATACCACCCATATCGCGCAGACGCAACTGGCGGGCAATCTCTTTGGCGGCTTCCTTGTTAACCTGGAAGGCATTTTCTTCCTGATTCTCTTTACTTGCTGTACGGTTACCGCTGTTTACATCGATAACGTGCAGCGCCTCGGTGTGTTCTATTACCAGGTAAGCGCCACCTGCAAGGTTTACTGTTTTACCAAAAGCTGATTTTATTTGCTTGTCAACCCCATAATGTTCAAATATAGGAACCCCATTTTTATGCAAACGGACAATGCCATCCATCTCCGGCGATATTTCATGGATATAGGAACGCACTTCCTCATGCAGGGAACTGTCGTTTACATATATATGCTGAAAATCGGGATTCAGGATATCGCGCAGCAGGGTTGAAGTACGGTCTATTTCGCCTAATACCTTTTTCGCTGGCTCAACAGCCGGCAAACGGGTAACAAACGATTCCCACTTTGATATCAGGTCGAGCAAGTCTTTTTGCAGCTCAGCTACGCCTTTGCCTTCGGATACCGTGCGTATAATTACACCAAAGTGTTTGGGCTTTATACTCTCCACTATTTTACGCAGGCGGTTACGCTCGGTGTTGCTCTTGATCTTTTTGGAGATCGAGGTAACTTCCGAAAACGGCACCAATACTACATAACGGCCGGCTATAGATAGGTCTGAACTTAAGCGCGGACCCTTCGTTGAAATCGGTTCCTTCGCTATTTGTACAGGTATAAGCTGGTTTTTTGATAATAACTCAGAGATCTTACCCCCTTTATTAATATCAGGATCCAGCTTAAAATTATCTAAAAGCTTTGACCCATATCCCCCGCTACGTACTTGCTTGGT
>JAQNCM010000506.1 GCA_029237615.1 Mucilaginibacter sp. | reverse complement strand
TTGTGCTGCGGCGGCCTTCCGCTCTTCCTTAACCATCAGTGCCTGCTCGCGCTTGTACGCGTCAATCTGGCGGTCGATGTTTCCGCGCTTCGCAAGCGGGACATTCAGGACACCGTGGTCAAGTGTGTTGCTCATCTCGGCTTCCTTTCCGTTTGCGTTCAGTGATACGAATACTACCGAAACAGTACGATACGTGCAAGAACTTTATCAATCTGCCTTCACATAGGCGAAACGCCTTGGTCATGCTTCGCGATCTGCGCGGCGCGCTGTTCGATGATGGCGACGTTCGGGTCAGTCTTCGCCGGGGTCACGATGATCGGCGGATCGGTGTACGGCTGGCCGGTCACGGGGTCGAGCAACGGGCGTCCCGCTGCAATCCAGTCTGCTTTTGCCATTGGGCATGGGCGGTGCACTTCCGCGCCGTCTGCGCGCCGGTACGTGATGCCGCCGGTGACGTTGATCGCATACTGGTTGTCTTCGTTCTGGCACAGTCGCGCATACGCAGCGGCGTGGTCGCCCATCTGAAAAATCTGGCCGCTGTCGCTGCGCAAGTTGCAGGGATCATCGGGCTTAGTGCCGCCCAGCGAAACGCCCACACTTCCAAGCTGCAGCGCGGCGACGTCTGACCCCGTGCACGTATTGAAACCTGCTACCAGCGGCGAAACAATCGCTGATGCCACTTTGTAATCGACTCCGCCGCCATTCGTGACCGGTGCGAAAACGACGCCCGATGCGCCGCCTTGCGCTTGCGCCTGTCCTTGCGAGGTGACATTCGCGCCGGCCGTGGTCGACTGCGCGTGTGCAGCACTGATTGTGAAGCCCAGAGCGAGCAGCACAGTGAACATTCGTTTCATTTTTATCTCGCTTAGTTGTCTTAAAAGACGGGCACGCCTCGATACCGTGCCCGTTGCATGCTTACTGGAGAACCGAAGCCAGCGCAGCCGTGCCTGGGACGATCGCTTGGCTGAGCGCTGCGTTCGTGCCCGATACGTCGATCACCGCGCCGTTACCCGATGCGCCCGCCACGAATACGCCCGAACCCGTCGGCGTATTTGCGCCACCGCCCAGCACCGTCACGATCGGCTGATTGGTGCCGTCCGTGGTGTGACCAGTCGTCAAGCTGACGTTTCCGGTCGCTGCCGAGACGTTCACATCGCCGGTCGTCGCGCTGGTCAACGTCAGGCCGTTCGTCGAGTTGGCGTTGTCATTGCTTGCCACGACGATCCCACCGCCCAGGGTCGACGCGCCGAGCGACACGCCCACGTTCGATGTGCCCTGCGTTGCGCTGATCTGGCCTTGGTTCGTGCCGACGCTGGTGTTGTCGCCGATGGTAACCAGCGAGCCGCCTGCGCCCGTCAACGTGCCCGTCAGGCCGATCGGTGCGAAGCTGCCCGCGCCGATATTCGCCACATTCGCACCGCCCAGCGTGGCCGCCGTGCTGGAGCCTTGCGAGGAAGCCGAGCCACTGCCGCCGCCCGTGCTGTAATTCCAGACCTGATTGGAGCCAGTTTGCAGCGTCGTGCCCGTGAATGATGCATTGGCTGCGTTCACGTTCGTGGCCGTCACGGCGTTGATCGTTGCTGATGCTGTCTGCGTGTTCAACGCCGACGATTCCGAAGAACCTGCGCCGTTCAGCGAGACCGCGCCGCTGATCTTGCTGCCGACGCTTACGCCAGCGATACCGGCGGCTGCCGGGTTGGATTGTGCTTGCGCTGCGACTGCGGAGAATGTCAAAAGGACTGCTAAGGTGATGCGTTTCATTTTTGTTACCCCTCATTTGTTGCCTGAGTCGGTCAGGTACCGTGTTGCTTTTCAGTGAATGACCGAATACTACCGAAATGGTATGAATATGGCAAGCTATTTTTCGATCACTCGGAACGCAGCGTTATCGGCCGCGTCCGGTGCATGCGATTAGTCGCTGATAGCCGTTGCCGCGTATGTCACGTTGATGTGCGTAAGGTCTGCCGCAATGTCGAGGTGCTGTGCGCCGAGCGCGATCAGGCGTTCAAGGTGGGAGTAAAAGCCGACGCTGAATCCCTTGCTGGCAGACTCGTCGGTATAGTCGATGCGGGCTGCGAGGTGGGCGAGCTGGCCGGCGCCAGCGTAGTACGGCTTGTCTTTGAGCGCTTGCGCGAACTGTGCGGCGTGTGCGCGTCCGGCCTCGCAGGCCCGAGCATAGGCGGCAGTGAATTCCGGGGATATTATTGAGAGGTCTTGCGGCGTGTTGGACTTAGCCATGATGGCTCCTGCTAGATTGTTCAATATCGCCTCCTGTTCAGAGAGGCGGCCAGGTACTTGAACACCGCTAGCAGACGGCCCGCAACTTTCCCCCGAAGGGTCTTTTATCGTTACGCGCTACCCGGCCATATGAAACCTATGGACCAGAAATGCAAATGCCACTTGTCTTTCGGGAGTGGCGTCCGCTGCTAGCTCGGCGTGTTCAGCGCCTTGGTAGTAAATGTAGCATCATGAAAATTTGCTGTCAACACATCAAAGCGGCGCTCTAGCAGCGATAGCCTTGTCGATGATGTCGGCAATCATCCCGTGACCGTCGCATGTTGCGCAGATCGGCGCGGCGGTTGAAAGAACGCTGAGCGCGGCTTCGGCGATCTCGCCAAGACGATCCGTGTCACCGCGCACCTCAACGAAATCCCTGTCACTCATTGTGCCGACACTCCATGCGTTCCATGTGCGAGTGCAATCCAGCGCGTCGCCAAGCGCTCCAGCAATTGCCTCCATCAAACGTTCTTTCAGTGCTTCGCGCTCGCTGCTATGTTCCGCCATCATTCCCCCGTTTAAATGTGCCGCTTGCTCCAGTGCCACGAATCATATCGATACGGTAGCAATTGAGCAAGCGACTTCGCCATGAAATGTTATGCGGCGCGCACGAGCCAGCCGCGTCGCTCAAGCTGTGGCCGCAATTGCCGCTCGACGGTATCGCGCAGCTCGTCCATTGCGCGCATCACCTTCTGGTCGGCTCGGCACGCTGTCGTCGCTGGCACGCCTGCACTACGCGCGATCTCGCGGCACGATTTGCAATACGGCTCGCCATGGTCGAAGTTGCGCGTCACCAGGCCGACTAGCAGCGCGCGGCTCGCGTGGATGTCCTCAACGTAGAGGGCGAGGGCGGCGATAGCGCGCGATCGGATCGACCCGGCGCCGTCATAGTTCGCTTCCACCCATGCGCGTTGCTCGGCGGTCAGGTGCGTGCGAATGACGTCCATGATCCATAGCGCTTGGATCTTGCGCTCGGCAAGCGACAGGTTGTTATCCGACGATCCGGGCGACGTGAACTCGTTGAGCTTGGCGGTCTTCACGCCGCTGGCCGCGCCCACTTCGAACGCGAACTGCAGAACGCGATCCACTGTGCGGAACAGCGCCACTGCATGCCGCGCCTCGGCTCCTGGCGCGCGCAATGTGAGCGGGCCGAACGCGTAATTGGTGCTGCTCGCTACGTGTGCAATTTGCATGTCATCCCCTTTGGTTGTGTGCTCAGTGCAGCGTTGCGAACAAATCCGGTGCGATGCGCACTGGGCGCACGCTACGGCCCGTCCACGGGCATTTGCGCGTCTGTTCATCCTCCACTAGCAGGCCATCGTCCAAGAGGGTTCGCACGCGTCCGCAGACGCTCTGGAGCGGGATGTTGAGCGCGTGGCTTATGTCGTTCCGCGACAGGCTGGCAGAGGGCAGCGCACGCAGGAAATTGACGATGATCTGATGCTGACGCAATACGCCACCTTCAGCGCGCAGGGCGAACAGTGCTTCGAGGCTCGTGCTGGCAACTCTCATAGTGCGAATCCCATTTGTTCGGCTTTCGGTACGGGAGGGGCGTCGAATAACGCCTCTTGACGTTGCGCGTCTTCGATGCGACGGCAGGCGATCTCGAAGTACTTTGGCTCGCGCTCAATGCCGATGAAGGTTCGGCCGGCTTGTATCGCGGCGACTCCGGTCGTTCCGCTCCCTAAAAATGGGTCAAGCACAGATTGCGCGCTTGGAACAAAACTAAGGCACCACGCCATGAGCGCGATGGGCTTCTGTGTGGGATGCTGGCGAACATTGGCTGTGTGCTCGCTGGCTCGAATTGCACCAGCCCATAGATGCCTGAATCCTTTGGCTCGCGTGAATACATTTGTCCATGCGATCTCCATTTCGCTAAAAGTGTCGTCCCATCCGTTTTGACACTTCTTGTCCCAGACGAGCACTCCGGCAGAAGACCCCATTACGCCCGCAAGGTGGTTTCCGCCCCAGACGATCCACTTGTCCGAGCTGGCCTTGATGAGGTCCCATTGCTCTTTCGTCATTCCATGACTATCCCAATCAGAAACGTCGTATGACTTAACCGAGCGTGCACCGAGTCGATGACCATTTGAGTTGCGGCCGGTCGCCCCGATGGTCGCCGATGACGCGATGTCTATCCCGTAGGGTGGATCAGTGATAACTGCGTCGACGCGCTCAATCGTCGGCAGGATCTCGCAGCAGTCACCGCAGTAAAGTGTCGCGTCGCCTATCACTACTTTTTCGACGCTCATTCGAATGCTCCTGCGGTTATGCCGAGCGCGAGATACAGCGGATCGGGCAGCTTCGTTTCGATTGGCGTCTCGTCGTCGAGGGGAACGCCGCTGATGGGGCGAAGCCTAGAATCTGCGCAGACGGCCACTTTTCTCGATATGCCATCTACTGATCCGATAAGCCCTGATTCACAGCGCACAAACCAGGAAGGCCCTTGTCCACTACACCAGATCCAGTCATCGAAGTAAGGATTGACGCCGGCATATTCCAATACCTCGACGACCTTTCCGATGTTGCGCGGCTCGACCGTTGCGACGATGTAAGCCAAATCACCCGGTTTGACGTTCATGCGGCCACCTTATGATCGTTCGCGGCGACCTGGTTGCGCTCGATATGGTCGAACATGGTCGACATGCTGGTCGTGCGCGATTCCGGATCTAGACCGAGCCGCGCGCACATTTCCCATGCTCTCGTTGATCCGAACCCGAACGTTTCCATCGCCAGAATCCAGTTGTGCTGGCGCGTCTTTTTGATGATGCGGCGCACGTTGGCGAGAATCACTGCGTCGCGCCTGTCTTGTTCGATGCTCATGCGGCCACCAGCTTTCGTTTTTGGAAGTCGACCCGGAGAACATTCGTCGGCGGCGGGATGGTGCCGTCTTCCTTCATGGCGTTGATGACCTTTCCGCAAAGCTCGGCCGCCTTCTTCGCCACAACAGAATCACGGTTCACCAGCGCGAGAAACGCCGGACCATATGGATGCTCAGACCGAATCGTGTCTCCATTCGGCGCAACGTATTCAAAGCAAATCCTAAAAGTACCGTCGATCATGCTTCCTCCATTTGCGTGCTCGCCAACATTAGCGGCGCATCACCTGTCGCCATCTGCGTGAAACTGATCATTGGTCTGTCAGTACCAGACAGCATCACGCGCCTCGCTTGCTCTGCGTTGCCGATAAGTACCGGCTCGGTCTTGCGGAACCCTTGGCGGCCGTTCTGAGCGTCCGAGATGCCGATCAGCACGGGCGGATAGTCGGGCGTCTCGCTGCGCATCTTGTAGCCGCGGTAACGGTTCACGAACTCTTTGCCAATGAACGGCCACTCCTTTTCATCCTTACCGCCGACCAGGGTCCATCCGCCCATGTCGAGGATGACGCGGTGAATGACCGGATCGTCGAACACGACGCTCACGTATGTCCCGCACTGGCGTACCGCTGCGTCAACCTTCGACCACGCGACAAGTCCGGAATCCTGCGTCGAGCCCTGCAACATGCGAACGATGTCGGCAGGCTTCGGCATGAACTGGCCGTTATCGGGATTCACGCAATGCCGGTTCATGGCATCCGCGACGGCGGCCAAGTCGAACGGCTGCATGGCATTGATCCAGACCGACGCGGCGAACTTCGAAAAGTCTTGCCGATAGAAGGCGTACACGTTGCTCACCAGGTCGACGAGCTTTGATGCATCAGTGGCTTCCATGGAACATCTCCGCGATGACTTCTTGGGCAACGGCCCGGTTCCGAGCCTCCAGCGCCTCTTGCCGATTAGGATTTGCGCCCGTTCTGGTAGCAAATGCTGGCGGACTGACGGCGACGTTGTGCAGCGAGTTCCAGACCTTCTGCAGATCGCTCACCAGCACGCCGATGTCATGACTGCGCTGCTCGTAGAAGCCGTCAAGCGTCAGGTAGTGCCGAACCAAGTCCCCGGCCCGCTCGGCGCCAACCTGAGAAACGATGTTCTTCAGGGCGGTATTCACCTTGGCGTTGCGCAGGGGAGGGATGCTGTAGCGCTTCGTGTAGGCGTCGGCATAGGCTTCCCATACCGGCGTCGTTTCGGCGGGCTCCTTCTTTTTTGCGGCTGTCTGCGCGGGGACCGGGGACGCGTCAGCGTCTTCGGAAAGGTTTTTACTCTTACTCAGTTGTTTCTTAGAATCAGTTATTACTTGTGTCGTATTAGGCGGCGACGGCTGAAGCGTCGACGGTTCAACCGTCGACGGCTGATCCGGTGATGGTGAAACTACTGCCGTGGGCTCAACCGGATAATCGGAAACGATGTAGTCGTAACCCGCGAAACTGCCGTCAGGGTTGTGCTTCGGCTTATCGCTGCGCGCGATGTAGCCCGCAGCCATTACTTCCGCCAAGATAGCCTTTACGCCATCCCGCTTCGTGTGGCCGCCAGCGCCGCGCAGGCTTCCTTCGGTCTCATTGACCAGGGCGGCGACCGACACCTCCCAATGGTCGGGCTTGCTGAGCAGGAAAATCAGCAGGCCGCGCGCGGACCATGAGAGGCGCTTGTCCCCGCTGATGGAGTTTCTTACGCGGTAGTAATTGTCTTCGGCGCGAGCGCCGCGGATTATGCTCATGCGTGCGGCTCCATGCGAAGGGCAGAATACGACTTCTTGCCCTTGGTGCTGTTGCACGGTCGGCACATCGTTTGCAGGTTATCGATGGTCGTCGGTCCGCCGTCGTGCTCCGAGATGATGTGATCGCAGCACAGATCGATATGCGATGCGCACATGACGCACCGATAGCCGTCGCGCTCGAATACGGCCTTGGACAGGTGCCGACTAATGGCTGACTTCTGCTTCGTGCCGCGTCCGGGTGCCTCGTTGCGGTATGCGCCGATAGCCCGCAGTTCATCCACTACGGTCTGAATCATGCCGCCACAGTTTCCGTCTCCCAGCATCGACATGCGGGGCGCAGCGTCCATCACGGCTTTGCGAATGCGGCGCTGGAACGTTGCTGCGATCTTTCTGTCCTCTCGGGCCTCCGCCTCCGCAGCGGCCCGATACTCTGCCGAGGAATAGTATTTGTCGCCGCCGCTCATACCTTCGCCGCCCGGTCGCCGACAATGACCTCTACCGGCAAGTGGTCCATCTTGAGCAGCGAGTCAACCGTCATGCCTATACCCGATATGCGCAGGCTTTCCGTTGCCATCTTGGCGGCCATGCGCGGCCCCGGCTGGGCATGACCATGTACGATGCGATAGAAGTACGCGCGTGTCGTTCCCACGGCGTCGCACAGTTCGTTCATCGCATCGCTTCCTACTTCGTTCCACCACTGTCCAGCATTCATCGCCCGTCCTCGTCGTTAAAAAATACTGTAGTAGTAGTTTATCATACTGAGACAGTAGTAAAAACAAGTATTTAGCTGACGAATGCCCTGCGGAGCGAACGGTCCGCTTCCGACGTGTCCTAGTTTTGTCGACGTTTGGGGGGAAAGTTGCCCTGTTGTGTGCGGTAGGCAACTTGATTTATTGGTGATAAAGTACCAATATGGTATGTAACCTATCGGCAGTGCCGGTCCGGTGCGCCGAAACTATCAAACGGGACTTATATATGAAGGATATTAAGGAGTTGCGGGACCAGAACTTTAAGATGGTGTTCGAGATGTTTAAGGACATGGTATGGAAAGAAACGCCTACCGAGCACGAGCACGGAATGCTGCGCAAGTTCGCCGCACACCTGGAGTCGTCTGAGGCGTTCCTGTCGCACATCAAGACCGGCAAGAAGGGGCTCGGCACGACGGCTGCACGCAACATCGAGCAGAAGATGAAACTGCCGCACGGCTGGATGGATCAGGACCACACGCCTAAAACGGGCGTGATTGAGCCCGCCAATAGATCGGAGGCGAAGTACATCGAACTAGCGCTAAGTGAGTTCAAGAAGGACCCTGTAGGCGCTATGGGTGCGTTGATGACATACATGTCTGAACGTCAGAAAATGTGATGGCCGTCACATCCTAGTGAGTTATGTCGTGTGAGAGTATCAGTCAACAATAAAAATACATTTAGTAACACGTATACAAACAAACCGACGAAATGTACTATCGTTTTAGACTGATTACTCGGGCGGGTGATCAACGGCCAGGCAGTAAAACGCGAGACTTGTATGACAAATAATAAGTGTGGCAATGTGATCGGGGTGGCATCCATAAAGACAGCCGAACAGGTGTTCATCGAGCGCCTATCAATGGTCACAGAAGGGGAGCGAGACGAGGTGCTGCGGCGAATAGCGGCCGGGGTGGTGAGCGCAGGGCAACGGGAAGAAAAAATGACCGCTTGACGGGGTGGAACAAACCGTCTATAGTTTTGCTACCGTGGCGGTAGTTATGTAGACCACTACGGACGCAAAATCAAAAAGCTGCTCTGCTGCGAGGCACGGCGGCTTTTTTGTTTGTGTCTTCATCGAAAGTGGTTGCACCTCTGCTAGTAGGGGCGGCTGCGAAACGCAGCCTGGTAGCCGCTTTCGATGAAGATGCGTCTCGCCGTCGCGCGGCGAGTGCTGAGCAAGACTTTCCCCCTTTGGCTTGCGCAGCGTCTCCACGACCGGTTCAAATCCGGTCATCTTCAGCAACTAATAAGGAAACGGGAGGGTACACCCTCGCATTTCAACGGCAACAGGCAGGAGCAATCGGGTGAGGCCGCCCGGCCCTAGCGGTCCGAGTCTCAGGTGATGCGCCAGTCGATAAGCCCAAAGCGCATCCGGTTACCCACGAAACGGGTGCTTTCACGCATGACGTAGCTCAGAATCCAGAGAGAGCGGCGGGGTAAAACCCGCAGGTCGATGGGGATAGAGGTCCCATCCGTCAGTCGTGAGGGTGAATGCGTAGCTTAATAAAAGCCGTGATAACGACGAGTTGCCGGTATAAGCCCGGTCGCCACTCTCAAATTTCAATGGGAAGCCGAATCTGCGGCGCTCGTGCGTGCACAGCACGGCGTAGCGGTCAGTAGGGTAAAGGAGAGCGCCAGTGCGGCGTGCAGCGAGGTTCGAATCCTTGTCTTCCCTCCAAACAAAAAGCCCCTCGCGGGGCTCGTGCTGCTCTGTGCTCATATCCGAAGGATCGGGTTCCGCTGCGTGTGTCGCATGGTCGATCCTAATGTTGTCGGGCAAGCAGGGCGGCAACGGTGGCTTCTACTACCGTTTCGCGCACCTTGGCGAGGATAAGGCCGGCGTGTCGCAGCTCCCATCGCGCAATATGGCGATCAATCTGCGTCCGCTGCTCTGGCGTCAGTGCTTCGAGAACTTCGTCTAGCGTTACCGATACGTCGGCCTCCTCGCGTGCTGCTTCTAGGCGATCGGCCGCGGCGTCGTAGTGAGCGAAGTCTCGGTCGATGGGGGCGTCGGATATTATCAATGCCGTCATGGCTGGGTTCCTCCTTATTCAAGAGTTGAGATGAAATCGGCTGCTGCGGCTTGCTCTTGTGCTTCCAGCCGGTTGCGCTCCGCGATCGGTGCTGACTGGTTCCACTTGAGGGCAACTTCGAGGTAAATGCGCGCCATCGTGCAGTTGGCACGCATGGCACCTACAGCACGCGGGTCGATCTGGAAATTGATGGTCTCGGCGGCCTTGAGTGCTGCGATTGTTTTCTGAATCACCTTCTTGTCTACGATCATTTCCGGCTCCGGTTCTTAGACGGGCTGCTGAAAGCGGATGCGGATGATCGCGCCGTGCTGATCGCCCATGTC
>JAQNCM010000509.1 GCA_029237615.1 Mucilaginibacter sp. | reverse complement strand
TAAGCGGCTGTCTTAAACTCCTTCGATGATCAAGATGACAGCCGGCAAAAGCGTTGCCATGTCTACCGAGTGCATCCGTCCCGTGGTCCTCAGGGTCGTTTCGCCGGAAGAAGCCGAAATCGTCTATGACGGTCCAGGTGCGCCGGCCTGGTCTGCCGCCGGCAAGATCGGCAAGAATGGTCAGCGCGTAGTGAGCCTGTCGCGGCTTCGTGTTCTGGATGGGGAGCGAAGCGCGTGAACGAGCTTGCTTCTCTAAAGTCCGCGCCTACCACTGACCGCCTACCGTCACTCTTTCGAGCCGTTCCTTATGGTGGTCGGCGGTTCTGGGAGTTCTTCACTGTCAATATCCGCAACAAGAACACTCGGCGCGCCTACTTCAAAGCCGTCGAACGATTCGCCGCCTGGTGTGAGGAAAAAGGCATGGGGGATCTGGCCGGGCTGACGCCGATGCACGTCGCTGCCTATGTCGAGCAGCTCGGCACCACGCACTCGAAGCCGACCGTCAAACAACACCTCGCCGCGATCCGGATGCTCTTTGATTGGCTGGTGACGGGGCACATTATGGAAGGCAACCCCGCACATTCGGTACGGGGACCGAAGCACAGCGTCCGCAAGGGCAAAACCTCCGTGCTCTCCGCCGAAGAGATGCACGAGCTGCTGGCCGCGATCGACACCACTTCCCTGCTCGGGCTCCGCGACCGGCCTTGATCGCCCTGATGGGCTACACCTTCGCCCGCGTCGGTCCAGCCCGCACCCACTAGACCACACCTTCCGTCTCTGCCGCTTCTTCGATCTTCGAGAGTTCCTCACTGTACTTTTCGACATATGACGGTGTGCCAACTCTCCTGAAACTGAAGGACACAGCCTTTACCTGCCGAAGCTGCCTGCTTGCCACTTCTGCTGCGTCGACATCAAACATTGCCACGTTTTTCCCTAATCCCACTTTGCTGGCATAGATGATCCCGTCGTAACCCATCGTTCTGAACGCCTCGGCGATGTACTGTGTCGGGGCGTAGTCGGCAGTCATCTCCCCGTCAAATACAGGTTGCGAAAAGGCCTCGTTTAAGACGTACCAGTTGTTGCTCTCAAGTTGCGCCTGGGTTGGCGATCGCACGAGGTCAAATTCGTTCGCTAATGTGCGGTCAACCAAAGTGATCTGCTTTAGCAACACTAGTTGAGAAACAGTGAGAACAGAACCAGCCCAAGGCCGCGTCTCCATCATTGCGGTTTCAGGGTCGGTAGCCGTGTAAAGGCAGGGAATTCCTTTTGGATTGACCCGTCCTTCTTTCGCGCTGTCTCTGAGTGGTGTCATACGTTCGAGGGGGTGCGGGGCAATGGAGTTTAGGAAGAACACATCGTGCGGGTGCACTCCCTCCTCCTTCGGCTTGTAAACATAGCCCTGAGCTGCACGCCACAGAACCTGACCGGACGGCATGGCCGTGGTGCGTTTCTTGCTGGTCTGAATTACTGCTTCTACGAATTCATTCTGTTGCCCGTCTAAGACGTACCTTGAGCGCCGCCGAACGTAATCGGCAAAGTGTTCATAATCCTCATCGCTTCGAAACATGTGCAGTGGCTCCGGCCTTCCAGTGCTCTCCAAGGCGAAGGCCTCGGTCTAGGTTTAATGTACGTTCGTTTGGGTATAGCCCAACACCACGTAGCGCGTGAGGGCCGAACCGCGTTGCTCAAGAGTCTGTTTAGCCATTATGCTACAGGTCATGGTGAAGGCTAAAGAACCTAACGCAACACAAAAGCCCCGACACCCTCCGAAGGGCCAGCTCGTCGGCTACGTACGGGTCAGCACCTTCGATCAAAACGAGAGCAGGCAGCTCGAAGGGGTGCAGATCGACCGAGTGTTCCTGGATAAAGCTTCGGGTAAGGACGTGAACCGTCCGCAGCTCGAACTCATGTTGAGCTTCGTCCGTGAGGGCGACACCATCGTTTGCCACTCGATGGATCGGCTAGGCCGCAACCTAGATGATTTACGCAGGATGGTTCTTGGTCTAACCGCCCGTGGTGTTCATGTTCGATTCGTTAAGGAAAGCCTAATCTTCACCGGCGAAGATTCCCCGATGGCGAACCTTCTGCTGAGCGTGATGGGTGCCTTCGCACAATTTGAACGTGAGCTGATCCGGGAGAGGCAGCGAGAGGGAATCGAGCTAGCAAAGAAAGCTGGCGCCTACCGGGGCCGAAAGCATTCATTGACGATGGAGCGGGCTGCTGAGCTGCGGGTGCGACTCAACAAGGGCGAAAACAAGTCGTCTCTGGCGAGAGAATTCGGAGTGGACCGGACGACGGTCTATCGTTATGCCAAGAATACGAGCGGAGGTCGAGCATGATTCATCCTGGTCTGGCTGCACTGAAGTATTGGGATAGGGAAAAGTATGCGGCGGGATACTGTGCGCGCTTCTCGGAGATCCCGGATTCTGAAACCGCGCATCATTGCTGGCGATGTGGATGGGAAGATGCCGACACTGAAGCTCTGGAATCTGCCCGCCATAAGAGGGTCCTTGCCGAAGGTAGGGAAGGGCTTCCTCACCGGAGCGATTTCCGACAAAACCGAATTCGACAAGACGGACTTTCGGAACACCGTGCCTCGTTTCGCTGCTGAG
>JAQNCM010000270.1 GCA_029237615.1 Mucilaginibacter sp. | reverse complement strand
ACCATTATGGTAATAATGATGGCGATAACCCCGTCACTAAAAGCATCTAAACGTCCTTTATCCATTGTAATAAAAATAAAATATTTAGTTGAAAGCGGAGAGGTAAAAGCTAAAAGCTTTCTGCTTTCACCTCTCCCTTTAGGGCAATGAGAAACAAATATAACTATCACCCGACTTGTTTCCGGTTTTTCCACCTCCGCAGGCTATAACTATATATTGTTTACCATCTATGGCATATGCGGCAGGTGTAGCATATCCGGCAGCAGGAAGTTTTGCTTCCCAAACCTGTTTACCGGTGCGTTTATCAAATGCCCGTATTTTTTCATCTTTTGTTGCGGCAATAAATACCAACCCGCCTTTTGTAACCAACGGGCCGCCATATAACTCGGTTCCGGTTATGGGAACGCCTTTTTTTGTTAATTCAGGATATTCACCCAATGGTACTTTCCATAAAAGCTTACCCGAAGTAAGGTCAACCGCATCCAGCGTACCCCATGGAGGTTTTATCCCCGGATAGCCATCTTTATCTAAAAAACGATTATAGCCGTTCATGGTATAAGGTATTTTATAGGCATCGCTGCCTGGCGCCGAAACAGGTTCTTTTGCATGCTCTTTGGGTGTTGCAGTCGTCTCCGGTAAATTCAATATAAAAGCTAGCAGGGCCTTCTTTTCGTTTGCAGGGATTTGTTTGAACGATGGCATCATATTGCGTCCATTTTCAATGATCTGTCCGGCCTGCTGCTCATTATATTTTTTGTTGATATTTACCAGCGAGGGATAAGCCACCCCATTACCTTTAAGCTCCGGTCCATGGCATGAAATGCAGTATTTGTTGTAAAGCACATGACCGGTTCCCTTTAAAGAATTATCGTAAGTGTTCTTAGGTACATCGATCATTACCTGCGCCCAGGGCAATTCCGTATTGCTGATATACATGATCTTTGTTTCAGGGTCAACCGCTGCGCCACCCCACTCGCCTCCCCCGTCAAATCCCGGGAATATCCAAACGCCATCCTTGCTGGGTGGCGTAAACGTCGTGTTATATTTTACTTTATTATATTTTTCCATCATGTCCTTATGTGTTTCAGGACTAAGATCAGTCACATCCTCCGGACCGAAATGCTGACGTGCAAAAGGCTGGGGTAAGGTGGGAATGGGCTGTGTTGGCCATGGCTGTTCTCCGGGCAAAGCATTGGCCGGTACGGGTTTTTCTTCGATCGGGAAAACCGGCTTGCCATTAGTCCGATTGAACACAAAAATAAATCCGTGCTTGGTGATCTGCGCCACGGCGTCAATTGTTTTCCCATTATGCTGTAAGGTTATCAGGTTTGGATTTGCAGGAAGATCACGGTCCCACATGTCATGATGTACTACCTGGTAATGCCAAATGTATTTGCCGGTTGCTGCATCCAATGCCAAAAGGCAGTTGGCATACAGATCAGGTCCCTTACGGTTAGCGCCATAAAAGTCACCGCCAACAGATCCGGTGGGTACATAAACAATTCCGCGCTTTTCATCCAATGCCATACCCGACCAGTTATTAGCTCCCCCGAGACGCTTCCATGCCGAACCATCGGGCCAGGTTTCATAACCTTTTTCGCCGGGATGCGGAATGGTGTGGAATATCCATTTCATCTTCCCGGTAAGCACATCATAAGCCCGGATATGTCCCGGCGCGGCATCTTCGGATTCCGAAACCCGGTCGCCAATGATCAATAGATTTTTGTAGATAATACCCGGTGTTGTGCCTGATACAAAGGAGGTAACCTTTCGGCCGAGGTTTTCTGTCAGGTCCAGATACCCCGCTTTGCCAAAACTTTTTATTGGCTCGCCGCTCTCCGCATCAATCGCAAATGTTTTTGACCCGGCGCTATAAAAGATGCGTTTATTTCTACCATTTTCATCCTCCCAGTAAACAGCACCCCGGCATACTTTATAGTAAGCCATCGGGTCATTCTTTTTTGAAGTGTCCTGTGTGGCAGGGTCAAACAACCACTTCTGTACACCGGTTACTGCATCCAATGCAAATAATTTAAGTTTAGGGCTGGTGCCGTATAGTACGCCATCCACAATTATCGGGTTACATTGGTTCTGGCTGCGATTTGCACTGTCTTTATCCCCGGAGCTGTAAGTCCAGGCTACTTTAAGCTGGCTGACATTTTTTAGAGTTATCTGATCATTTGACGAATACCGGTTCCCATCTTTTGCGCCGGCATAAGTTAGCCAACCGCTATGGTCTGTTGTGTTTTTTTTACAGGATAAAATAGTGCATGCAATAACGAACAATAAATACCGGTGCTTCATGAAATGGGTTTGTTTGTAAATGGCTTTGACTGTTAAAGCTAATCAGTTAAAGTTAAAAACAAAAACATTGGGTGTTTGACGGGATGATTATTTTACAGGCCAAATGGTATTAGCCCATGATAAAAATTACAATTTCGCAGGCTAAACCATGTTTAGGGTGTGATAAAAATTCACGTTTTTTAGGCTAAACGTATTTAGGCCGTGATAAAAATTTCCATTTTTTAGGCTAAACGTATTTAGGCCGTGATAAAAAAACGTAAGAAATTATATATAAACTCCTGATTATCAATTGATAATAATTTACATCCGAAGCAAGGCAATCAGACGCGACCCACTTATCATTGCGAGGCACGAAGCTATCGCATGCTATACAGGGCGGCTCTGCAAAGCGGTCATGCAAAGTTCGCGATTGCCTCGCGATGCTCACAATGACAAAAAATACATAAAACGCTCTCTACTTGTCATCCGGGCACGAAGCAATCGCGAATATCTGAACCACAATTACAGGATTAAAGATTTCACAGATTTGCCGGGGTTATCCCTAAATCCTTGAATCGCTAATACTCGATAACTTATAGGAAAAATTTTATAAAATATGCAAAGCGAACTATTCCTGTCGAAGAAAGCTTCTCTCCGTCTCAGCGGATTGAAACGACATTGGCTTTTTTAAGATGAGCCTACTAACAAATATAAGCAATTTCCACGGATAATAAAACTTGTGATTTCAGGACGGATCATGACTAAAATCAGTAAAATCAAACAAATCACTATAATCTGTGATCAAAGACATCCTTCAATGCCCTTTTAGCCGCGTGGTATCCGCACATGCCATGTACGCCGCCGCCGGGAGGCGTAGATGACGAGCAGATGTAAATGCCTTTTGCAGAAGTTTTGTAAGGCGAAAGACGCAGCACCGGGCGGGTAAATAACTGGCCGATATCAATAACACCGCCGTTGATATCCCCTCCGATATAATTGGGGTTGTATGCTTCTATTTGTCCGGTATCCATTGTGTGCCTGGCCAGTATGGTATCCCTGAAACCGGGTGCAAAACGTTCTACTTGTTTCTCTATCGTTTCGGTCATATCAATTTTTGACCCGTTGGGAACATGACAGTAAGCCCAGGCCGTGTGCTTGCCTGCCGGGGCACGGGTAGCATCAAACACGCTTGGCTGGGATAACAGTACAAATGGTTTTTCGGGGATTTTACCTTTCCATATTTGTTGCTCGCCGTCTGCAATTTCTTCGATAGTATTGCCAATATGGATGGTTCCGGCTTCCCGGCAACCAGCAGCGGTAAACGGAATGGGTGCATGAAGCGCCCAGTCGACTTTAAACACGCCCATGCCATACCGGTAACGTTCCAACTGCCATTTGTAAAGCGATGAGAAGCGGTGCCCGGCTATTTGAAGTAATTGTTTGGGTGTAACGTCGAATAATACAGCATGTGCCGACGGCAATTGTTCCAATGATTTTACATAAAAATTGGTTTCAATCTTACCACCTAACGAGACGAAATAAGAAGCTAAGGCGTCAGCAATCCGGTTGGAGCCACCTTTTGGAATTGGCCAGCCCTTTAAGTGTGCTGTGGCCATAAGCACCAGTGCGATTGCAGATGTGGCGGCATTGCTTAACGGCTGTATAGAATGAGCGGCCATGCCGGCAAACAGTCCTTTTGCTTCGGCAGTTTTAAACCGTTTTGCCAAATGATTAGCCGATGTTAAAGCAGGCAATCCAAACCGGGCCATAGCAAACGGATGTTTTGGGAAATGCAGGGGTCCTAATATATCCGGTGCAATTAAAGGCCAGTCCTTAACAACCGGCGCCATGAGATCAAGATAAGCCTGTCGGTCCGTACCCAATAACCGGGCTGTTTCTTCGGCAGAATTATTAATAGTTGCTGCTGTACCGTTATCAAACGGATGTGCTGCGGCTATGGGCGGATTAATATATTCAAGGCCATAAGTACTTAACGGTAACGTTTCAAAAAAAGGAGACGCTACCGCAAGCGGATGTACTGCCGAACATATATCATGCGTAAAACCGGGTAAAGTAAGGGCTGCCGAACGCAGCCCCCCTCCTATGGTTTCTTTTCCTTCGAGCAATAAAACCGAAAGGCCATTTTGCTGCATTAGTATTGCTGCCGCCAGTCCGTTAGGCCCTGAGCCGACTACAACTGCATCAAAATCCCTTTTTTCAAGCTGCATTAAAAATCTGAATAAGCCGCGGGATGCAGAAATGTAATATCTGCCTTTGAAACATTGTGCTGGTATTCGGGCTTTGCAACCAATGTTTTCCATTCAGGATCATTTGAAAACGCATTCCAATGTTGGTCCCTGTCCTGCTTGCTGTTAAAGGTGGTCATATACATTAAATTAGGCATATGGCTGCCTGCTATAACCTCAGCATAAAATACCGCATTAAAATTAAGCCTTTTAAACAGCGCTACTTCGTTACCATCATTAAACATTTTCACCTTGTTCAAATTAAACTGTTCTGTCGGGCTTTCATAACTGCGCAATTCATAAACACGGTCGGTTTTATTTGCGGTAAGGTTTGGAACAGCAGGCTCTATCATTTTAGGGAATGCACGCAACACAATGGTTCCCAAACGGGTATAAGGTGCATCATTATAGGGCGCATCTATATAATCCTTTCCGTCCGTTAAATATTGCGGGTCGGCAAGTAGTTTTTGACCTGCGTTTTCTAATTGCTCCCAGGTGCGGAACGGCGTTAAAACATATATACGTTTTCCCAAAGTATCACCTTCCACCGGCTTAAACACACCCACATATTTTATCCCCATCCTATGCATGGCAGGTATGTATGCGTTTTGCAGGTATTTATCCAGACGATCTTCCTGCGCCTGCGTTTTAAGATGATATATTTTTATTTGGTAATAGTACTTTTCGGCTGCGTTTGCTTTTGTGGAGAAACAAATGCCGGTTAATACTATAAAAAAACTTAAAAAAATGTACGAGTAGATTTTATTGGTAGATTTCATAACAAAAAGTTTAAAATTAAAGGTGAATTTACCCTTTTCCGGTAATATAAATTATTGAACAGCTGATTATAAATGCAATTGTTACACAAACTATTTTGTCCACTTGCTTTCTAAAAGTTTCATAAAATATCCGCCTACCACGCTGCGGGCCTGGAAACCAACCATCTTTCCATTAGTTGTTTCATGCCAGTCGCTAAGCGGCACGTGCGATGGTGTTTCAGTGGCATATTTATAAATTGGGTCACTTAACGCTTTAAAATCCTTTTGATTATCGGCCAGGGAAGCAGTCCATAAAATCCAGTCAGATTTGGTATAGGTTTTCCTGCTGTCTAAAGGCAACCCGAATGCATTTTGTTTGGTTAGGTAATAATCCACCTCCTTTTTATAAACTCTGGCAGGGAATATATGCAGACCCAAAACCTTATCCCAAACCAGGTTGTATTTCTGGCTCCATGTATTAGTATTCCCAAATACCAATGAATAATGATCACCTGCATCCGCAAGGCCCTGCCATTTGTCAGCCATCCCGGTTGCCAGCGATCTGTACTTTGCAGCAACTGATTTTTGACCTAATTGAGCTGCTAAATTCGCATAAGCACCTAAGGCTACAATCGCTTTTACAGATAAGTTGGCATTACGTGCCAGGTGACCCGCAAAATCATCGGTACATAACTGGTTGCCGGGGTCAAAACCGTTTACACTTAAATATGCCGCCCAGGTGCTCAATGTCTTCCAGTGCTTGCGGGCAAAGCTGGCATTTCCTTCTGCTTTTGCAATAGCATCTGTTAATATGATCATATTCCCCGCTTCCTCTACCGGCATATTTTCGCCATAAGTTTGGCCGTTTGCGATGGGATAAGTCCCAAGGTCATGTGCCGCAAAATTGTGTTTCCACATTGGGCTTTCACAATAGTGAAATATTCCGTTCAGCATACCCTCCAACAATTTTGGATTATACAAAAGATATAAAGGCGCTGACGGATAAGTTACATCAACTGTATTTATAGAGCCGTTGCTAAAGTTTTCCTTTGATAAAAATAAAATTTCGCCCTGCGGACTTTTCAGCAACTGGTGCGCAGCAATGCTTTGCCGGTAAGCTAAAACACACAGATCAGCGTAGTTCTTTCCCCCTGCCTTAGCCGCATCGTCAAACATACGCGTGTTAAAACCGTCACATTTTTTCATCACCAAAGCATATTGACGGTTTGCATCGGTTAATTCCTTTTCAATTGTTTCGCCGGTAGTCTTCCACCAGGACTTTAAGTTTTGCTTAAAATATTGAACGGCATACAGATCATCATAGCCCACTTCGATAAACTTTTCTTTAGGGGCCCGACTAACGGCGTCGAAGTTTAAAACTGTATTTAATGTAAGCTGCCTGCCTTGTTTTACTAAAGAGCTGTAACTACCGCTACGAAATGAGCTGACAGCTTCATCCTGTTGCGTTATATATTGGATGTTTTCCTTGGCATTTTGTACAGCCACATACATATAGCCCCAATCAATCCGCAGGTCATCCCCTTTTTTCTTTAGGACAGGCTGTTCAACAGTACCTGCTTTTAAAACCGATAAACCCGGAATGGTATATTTTTGAGCAGTTACCTTTTGTGACGAACTATTAACAGCGATGTCTGATGAAGCGCTCAAAAGGATACTTACATCATGATTTTTCCCGTCATTTGACCGCACATTATAGGTTATGTAAGAAACCGGCCTCGAAAACAGCGCCAGGTCATCCATTAGCACAGGTGTTGTAAAAGACACCATCAAATCTACCCCCAGGCAATCAAAACCATATATGGTTTGTGTAGCATTTATTTCAATCCCTGTTTGTTTTGCCAGTAGTACATTGTTGTTTTTTTGTTTAACCTGGTCAAGCAGGCCTGCATCCAGCCATGCTCCACCAGCAGTGTTGGCACAATGAATGGCTAAAACGTTGTCCCCTTTTTTTAATTTATTTTTAAATTTATCACTTAAAGGTATCAGCTCAAAATCATTTGTCCAGCCTGCAATGCTATAAACTATTTCGCCATTTAAATAAACCTGCACATTGTCGTCATGATACAGCTTTAAAACAAGTTTATCAATATTGACATCATTCATGGTAAAAGAACGTCTTACCCAAATATTTTTACTCGTCCATAAGGTTTTGGCCTTTTCTTTATTATCGGTAAAAGGAGCGGCGCCGGTTTTCCACTTGCTGTCATCATACTTAACATTTTGCCAATCGCCAGCCGGCTCAGTTTCTGTATATTTACACTGATAAGGCATTTCATCCGATGCTGGCAATATCGTTTTATAGGAAGGTGATGCTTTTCCCATAAAACGGAAAGTGGTACCGTCTACCTTTATCAAACCTAATAACGACTGATCTTTACCCGTCCAGTGCTTTGTAGGTGCAGCATTTAACGTATCGTTAAAAGACCAGATACTGAAATAGGTATTGTGTGTAATTAAGGGATATGCAGGTGCTTTGGTAGCCTGAGCTTCTGCTAAATTGTTAACGAATACGGAGAGTATTATTATAGACAGGAATATTTTTCTCATTGACTCTTTTGTTCATGGTTTACTTACCATAGTTGATAAAAACAGATAAATCAATATAGATCATGGCTAATAACCATGATCTATCATCACAGGATATTAACCATGAACTATCAAAGTAATATATTAAAGTTCCCTCACCCAAATGTTGCGGTAACTTAGCGGCTCGCTTTTGTCACCGTGCGCCTGTAATTTAATTGGGGCAGCACCGTGTGCTTTGTATACGGGTTTACCGATATATAATGTCGGGCCCATTAAGATATAATCATTTTCAACTAAAACGCCGTTAAAAAACACGGTAACCTTTGCAGGGGTTTTTAAAGATCCATCCTCGTTAAAAGTTGGTGCTGTCCAAACAACATCATAAGTTTGCCACTCGCCCGGTTTCCTGCCGGGATTAGCCAATGGGATAGCCTGTTTGTAAATACTGCCGGCCATACCGTTTACATAAGTTTTATTATTGTACGAGTCTAACACCTGTAATTCATAACCGGCATCGCCTTTACCTAATGATGCTAAAAAAATACCACTATTGCCACGGGCCTGTCCGGTACCTGTAATGGATGCAGGCACGCGCCATTCAATGTGCAATTGGTAATTGGTAAACTTACGTTTGGTTTCGATGTTGCCATATTGCTTATTTACGGTTAAAACATCGCCTTTGATATCCCATTTTGCAGGGGATTGGTCACTAACCTGTACCCACTCATCCAAATTCTTGCCGTCGAATAATATAACGGCATCAGAAGGTGCGTCTCTGAAAGTTGCTCCCGGTGTAACCACTTTGGGGATTGGCTCCCAGGTTTCGGTATCTTCAGGTTTTGCCAGTTGAGCCGCCTGTTGAGCTTGTGCAATAAAAAAACTACCGGACAATAGCGCGGTAAATAAAATTGAGTATTTCATTTTATATTAGGATTAATTGGTTCACAATCGTCATTATATCATTGGTCATATATCATTTTATTAGTC
>JAQNCM010000256.1 GCA_029237615.1 Mucilaginibacter sp. | reverse complement strand
TATTAAAGTGGGTTTTGATGGAATATTCCACAGGTTTGTTCCCGGGGAATCGCCTAACAGGGCTAATGATCCTATCCCCGTAAACATTCCCAGAGAAAATGCAATTGACCTTGCGTTTTATATAAGCCATAATCTATTTATTGGAACCAAATTCCAGGCGAACTATGGTCTTCGTACCAGTATATTTAAAAACATTCAGGACAATAGCTTATTTCAAAGTTCTAACAGCCAGGATCGCAGTATTGGAGACAACACGTCTAAAACATTTGTAAATTTTGAACCGAGAGTGTACTTACAATATAAATTGAGTACGTATCAACAATTACATTTCGCATATAACCGCAATGTTCAATACCTGCAATTGGTACAGAATGATGAATTGTCTTTTTCCTCTTTACAAACATGGATACCTTCGAGCGCTAATATCGCTCCGCAAAAAGCAGATTATTTATCTTTAGGGTATAAAATTGAACTTAATACCTTTAATGTAACTTTAGATGGATATTACAAAAAAATGTATCATCAGCTCGAGTTAATAGATCATGCGCAGATAATTTTAAATCCCAACCTTGAGCGTCAGCTCCGGGCCGGTAAGTCGGACGCTTATGGTACCGAAATAAATATATCAAAATCATGGGGCAAATTAAATACCGAGTTTAGCTACACCTATTCCCGGGTATACAAACAAATAGCAGACATCAATAACAATAAGCCATTTCAGGCCAGCTACAATGTTCCTCACAACTTTAAATTGAGTTCCTCTTACCAATTCACACCGCGGTTGTCTTTAAATTCTTTTTTTAATTATAGAACTGGCAGGCCGGTAACGCTACCTGTTGGTTATTATAGTGGAGACGGACGAAAAATTCCTATTTTTGGAGATAGAAATTCATCACGTTTTGCCGATTACAGCCGGCTTGATCTTAGCATAGAGTTAAAACCAAAGGTTTCAAAACTTCACGACCGTCATTGGCAAAGTACCTGGGCACTTTCTGTTTATAACGTTTATAATAAAAGAAACCCCTTGTTCTATACGATCGATAACACGACTTCGGTAAACAATGTCGGTCCGGGCATAGTGCCAAGTATTAGTTATGATTTTAGATTTTAATAATATGAAAATTGTTTGCTACAAATCAGTTTATATTATATGCTTTATTTTCTCCACTTTAAGTTGCACCAAAAATGCGATTTCTCCTGTTAAAACTTACGATATCGCTGTAGAAGGAACTCTAAATACATTTCAAAATGAACAATATATAAGGTTATCAAAACCGGCAATATTACCAAGTACAAATGTAGAGCCGGTACGCAAGGCGATTGTGAGTATCAGTGATGGAAATAATAAAGTATTTCTTAAAGAAACTAAAACTCCAGGGCTATATTCGGGGGTTATTAACGACAATAAAAATTATGACCAGCCCTATACGTTAAATATAGATTATAACCAATTCACCTACACCGCTATCGATACTTTAAGACGAGTGATAGCTATTAAAGTTAGCGATCTTCCGTTTTCCGCAAAAAAATTAAGTAGTGGAAAAATTCAGTTAAAAATACCAAGGCATATGTTTGGCGCTTTGGTTCCATCACGGTGGCTTATTCTCTACACTGGAAAAAAGATGTGGGATCCGTCAATATTAAATAAGAAAGCGGGATATAGTTATTCTCATCAATTTGGCTCACCAAATACCTTGTATTCAAGTACTCAGCAAATTACCACCGCTGTTTTAAATCCGTCTGATACGGTTGTTATTTACAAATTTTCTTTATCTGCATCTTATAGCAAATATTTATATAACGTTTTCCAGGAAACGGATTTTAAAAATATTTTCTCATCAACCCCCGGCAGTATATATGGCAATGTCTCCAATAACGGGCAAGGTTTTTTTTATTCTACTGATGTTGATGTAAAACAATATCTCGCCAGCGATTTTGTAAAATAATTTTTAATAATCTTTCTGGATTATTATCACAGGTAATGATTTTTAGCTGTCTGGTTCATCATGGATTAATCTTTACCATCTTTTTTTATAATCAACTAGGACTTTTTGAAATATTAATTGTTATTAAAGAGCACTAATTAATTGGTATAAAATGATTTTGGCAATGCTGGTTTACCTGTTCCGGGCTCTTTCAAAAAAGCTATATAAGAGTTAGATCTGTTTAGATCATGAATAGCCTCGTTATACTGATTTTGTGAGCATTTAAATTTTATGCGACATCATTTAACAACCGAATGGTTTACAATTGAGATAGGCCTTTTTTAATAATAATTTGTCTTGAACGTGACGACTGCTTTAAATAAAAAATACAAAATATATACTATAAAACTTAAAGCGATGAAAGTTAAAGTGTTAAAAAGCAGTGTTTTATTAATACTGCTGGTTGGTATTGCTTCTTGCTCAAAAAAAAATGATCCGGTACCAGTAACTAAAAAATTATCATACCAATTTAAGGTACTTAATACCACAGTTCCGCTTACTTCCAGTGCTCATGGTCTCAAAACCGATGCTTTAACATTAGTGACAAGTATAGGGAGCATAAAATGGGAATCCGGCTATAGTAATATCCTGGCTATTTCATTTGCTGGCAAGAGTGATAACATCCATAACGATACTACAAGTGCGGATTATACTTTTATAGAGCCATTTGTCTATAAAGTTGATTTGTTCGGCGGTAATCAGCTTTTAGGAAACGTAGACATTGCGAAAGGTACTTATCATGATGTTGAAATTAAATTAGAACTTAAATCATCTTCCTCAGAACCGGCACTTTATTTAAAAGGCATATATGCCTCGGCAAATGGCGGCACGCCCGTAGTGCTTTCTTTAAGTGAAGGCAACGATCAATTGGTAATCCTGGTTACTGCTAAAGACTTAACAGTTGGTGCAAAAGACGGTTATATAGCCTTCATAAATATGCACTTAGATAAATTAATGGCGGGTGTTTCCACCGCTGATTTGGATGCTGCTACAGTTAGTAACGGATCAATTTTCATTGATCAGAATAATAATACAGTAATTTACGATAAGATAAAGGCTAATATTAATAATTTTTCTGACGGAGACTACAATTATACAAATTAATTAAATTAGTGGCTGATGGCTCAATTCAGTTTGGTGCGAAAAGCTTGATGATGCCTGGCGTAAAAATGACGTCAGTAGCAGACGGTATCTTGATAAAAAAGTCTTGATTCATCCTCAGGGTAAAGGCATAAATTTTCGTTGAGATAGTTTTCTAAAACAACAAGCTGCCATATATGAGTACATTGGACATCATTTTTGTTCTTAAGAAAATCTTCCAATAAACTATTTATTCGACTTTCTGAAAATTGTTCTTTTTGTCCAAGCAATCGAAGATGCAATTCGCAAAATTCCCTTAGTTCATTTTTCAACCAATGAATCCATGGAAAGGTGAAACCCTTTTTAGGACGATGAACGATCTCGTTTGGTATTAACGGATGTAACGCCTCAACAAGCAGACTCTTAGCATACACGGAATATTGGATTTTATCAGGGATTTGTAAAACGTCCTCAATTAGCTTATGTTGATTTGCTTTTTCATCCAGATCAATAATAGCCAACCGTGTACCATCTAAGGCTATGTTTTCATTTAAATAATATCCGTGAGAATCGGGGCCGCGATGAAATCTGCGCTCTATCCATTTCGATGATTTTATTTTTTAGTAAATCACTGTTAAAAGAACCAATAATCCCTTCTATTCCGCACATTGTTTTTTACTTTTATACATTACAGTTTCGGCTATCGAATTTGCATTTGACGGTTAATAGACAATGTGTTTATTAAATAGTCCTATTCCTTATCTTATTATAAATGGCGCTGATTTCTGAATCTTGATGAAAAATAAAATTTCCAAATACACAATAATAATTTCATGATTCATTATAGGACTTTTCCATAAATAAATGTCATCTAAGCAAAATTAGAAACTGCCTATACTTTAAATTTAAAGACGAATCATGAAGATGCCCCTACTAAACCCACAATCATTAGCCGTATTAAGGATATTTCTTTTCCGTACAGTGTGTGTAAACACCCAATGAATAGCTTGTTTTGAAAGCAAAAAATACCTAGCTTACTCAAAAGCATCGATATTCCCTACTGCTGAAAAATCACTATCTTCTTACTAAGGCTAATAAATTTAAATAATGAATGCTGCTAAAAAGTTAATTAGAACGCTACATATAATTCAGTCTCTTAACCCAAAAAACGGAGGTGTTGCACACGTCGTAAAAACATTCGCTTCAGAATTAGTAAGACAATTTGTTTTATGTGAAATTGTAACGCTCGATTTACCCGGAGAAGAACATTGCACCGATAAAAATGTGCCTTGCCATTACTTAGGTGTTAAAAACAATGGCTGGGGCTACAGTTCGAAATTGTCGCCCTGGCTAACTGAAAATTTAGAAAAGTTTGATGTTGTTATTGTACATGGTTTATGGTTATATCCGGGTTATGCAACCATGAACGCGGTTTCCAATCTTAAAAGGAATGCTCCCAGTAAAGCACCACGATTTTATGTAATGCCCCACGGTATGCTTGATCCCTATTTTCAACGTGCCAAAGAAAGAAGACTAAAGGCTTTACGTAACATAATATATTGGCAATTAGTAGAACGCAAAGTAGTAAATATTGCCGATGGATTATTATTTACCTGTGAAATGGAGTTACTGCTCGCGCGTGAAACATTTAAACAATATAACCCTCAAAAAGAACATGTTATAGGTTATGGTATAAAGCCGCCTCCCCAATATAATCCAGAAATGCAGACCGCATTCAGAAGTTGCTGCACTGGCTTAAACAAAGAGCCATACCTGTTATTTTTAGGTCGTATACATCCCAAAAAAGGAGTAGATATATTAATAGATGCATATATTGATTTGTATTATAAAAGTGTTGCTTTACCAAAACTTGTTATAGCGGGTCCGGGTAAACATACCAGCTATGGAGAAAATTTGCAGGCGCAGTTATCCAACTATCCGGAAGTAAAGAAATCTATATTTTTTACTGACATGCTAACCGGTGATGCCAAATGGGGGTCTTTTTACGAATGTGAAGCATTTATATTGCCGAGTCACCAGGAGAATTTTGGAATAGCGGTTGTAGAAGCGCTGGCTTGCGGAAAACCGGTTTTAATATCAGATCAGGTAAATATATGGAAAGAAATTAACAAAGAGGGAGCAGGATTAGTAAAGAGCGACAGTCTTACAGGGGTAAAAAAAATGATCCGAAAATGGGTAAATTTTACACAAGAGGAAAAATTCAAATTAAGCGATAACGCAATAAATACATATCACAAATATTTTATCTTAAATACTTCCATCGAAAAACTTATTTCAATAATTAAAGATGATAAACTGATAATTAGCTAAAGCTGCTTTGCCAGCGGAATGCGGAACACACTCCATACAAATACCGGCACTAATGCCAGCTGAACAGCCCGGAATAGTTTCTTATATCTTATTAGTTTAGTTGGAGAAAAGCAAGTTAAGTATCACCTAATGTAGATATCCTAATACTTCCCTGTTTAGTTAGTGGGTGAAAACGACTAATTAAATCATTAGCAAATCGAAATGAAATTAATTCAATATTGGAAGTTAGCCTTGTCTTAATAATAATTTATTTTTTTCTTTTTTTAATGTAGGACTTTTCACTTGCCGGGTTGTCATATATATAATCGGTATTTTGTATCTAATTTTTTACATTTAATCTATGAGGAAAATCAATAAAATTATTAATAGCAAACCTTTAATACTTACATTATGGTTTGGGTTAAGTTTTTTTGCGGTTTTTAAAAGTGTCATCGTTCATAACATACATAATAATTACATTATTTATAAATACAATTTTTACCATGTGCTGCATCAGCAAAACCTATATTTACCTTACCCTGAACATTATTTTGATTTTAACCATTACGGCCCAATATTTTCGATAATTATTTTTCCATTTGCTTTGCTTCCAGATAGCATTGGAGTTATTTTCTGGGTGATGTTTAACGCCTGGATATTATATTTAGCTATCAAGCTATTACCAATAAAAGAGA
>JAQNCM010000704.1 GCA_029237615.1 Mucilaginibacter sp. | reverse complement strand
GACATGCCTAAATTCTCTATGTGTCTGCTCCGGAGCATTCCAAACTTTGCGTTTTGATCCAGGGCATCATCTATCCCGGCGAGCTTGCCGCGCGTCATCGCGTTTACATAAGTATCAACAACATATTTTTTTGTAAAGCGGCTTGCCGGTGGATCTGCTGCTTTTGCAGCGCTGCATGCCATAGCATAAGCCAGGGCCAGCATCAATAATTTAAAAGTTCTCATGATATTATTTATTTAATTGTTTTATTGGTTATACTAACAGACGCAGATAAAAATCGCCTGTTGCAGAGAAATCAGATTTTAATGTTTGGAAAACAAAAAAGGGCCTGGTAAAACCATAGCCCTTTAACATAAACAAAACAAAAGGGCTATCTAATAACACTGTAAACGTTGGTGATCTTCCATCCTTCGCCGGTGTTAACCAGGGTGATGTAGCTGCAACGCACAGCGGTTTCATACTTCATGTCTACCTTCACCAGGGTAATATCCGCATTGCTTTGAATTACAGATGTGTTTGTGGTGCAGTCCATATCTATATCCTTATTCTCCTTTAAATATTTCAGCATATCCTGCTTGCCAAAACTTAATACCTGCTTACCGCGTAGTGTGCTAAATGTTGCATTTTGATCTAAAATGTCATTTACACCGCTTAACTTACCGCGGGTCATGGCATCGATATAGGTATTTATCGCATGGTTTTTGGTGAGTATACCAGGTCTTGGCTTATCGGCCATGGCAGCGCTACAAACCATTAGCAGCGCTAAACCCAGCATAATTGATTTTAAATTTTTCATGATTATGGTTATTAATTAACGGATATCGAATAAGATGATAAAAGGAGTATGGTTGAGTTGTTTTCTCTTACACAACTGAGGTATTAACCTTTGTAATCTCCCAGCCATAGCCTTTATTTACAATGGTAACCACATTGGTGCGGGTATAACCCTCATATTTCATTTCAACTTTTACCACCAGTCGTTCATCATCATCTTGTAGGGTAGTGGTGTTACACTTGCATGCTTGTTCAATGTTTTCTTCGGCTTTAAAAGCAGCAAGCATTTGTCTTTTATCTGCCGTAATGGTTTTTTCGCCTCGCGCTATATTGTACTGTACATCGTCAGCTAACACCTTCTCCAAGCCGTCTATTTTGCCATGAGCAGCGGCATTCATATATATATTTAATACATCGGTTTTCGTTAACTTACCAGGGATGGTGTTACTTAAAGCTTTGGCTGCACCGCAAACTACCAGCAGGGCTAAGCCCAGCATAATTGATTTTAAATTTTTCATAATATGGGTATTTTAGGTTATTAATAATTATACTCATAAGACAATGGCTAATTTGCATACGTTACACAAAATTTGAGATTTAACAGATATTTAACATATTGGGGTAATATTTAACAAATTATGCTTGAATTCACTACTGTGATATTACAATTTGCAGCGCAGGGCGAAAAAACCGGTTGGAGTTATATTGAAATTCCGGCGAATATAGCGCAACAGCTTAAACCCAATAACAAAAAATCATTCAGAGTAAGGGGTATGCTGGACGGTTTTGCGGTAAACGGCATGGCATTGATGCCAATGGGCGAAGGTAATTTTATTATGGCCCTTAAGGCGGAAGTGCGCAAAGGCATTCATAAAAATGCCGGGGCCATGCTGCACGTTAGGCTGGAAGAAGATTTGGATTATAAAATAGAGGTGCCGGATGATCTGATAGAGTGCTTTGATTTTGAGCCGGATGCGCTGGATTTTTTTAACAGCCTGGCCAAATCGCACCGGGAATATTTTATTAAGTGGATAGATAGCGCCAAAACCAATGAAACCCGCGCTAAACGAATTGTTAACACCGTAAATGCCATGTTGCGCAAATGGGATTACGGGCAAATGATAAGGGCGATGAAAAAGGATTGAGTTAGCTAATTTGCATTAACTAACTCAACATAAACCCGGTTATTTCATTTTAAAATGCCGCGCAAATTCATCCAGTTTCACAATTTTTCCACCCTTTAATTGCATATCGTTAATATATTGTACAGAGTCGGTTTTGCCTTTTGCGTCTGTCCAGTGCTGCGTATACCAAAGGGTTACCCATTCTTCCTTTTTATCATTACTTACTACTGACTCCCAGTCCTTCATATCAATCTTGATGTTCTTTGTATTGGGGCTCATGGTTTCAATCATTTTTATTAGCTGGCTTATGGTGCCCTTAAATTGGCCGCCGTCATAATCAAAAGTTAGGCTGTCGGCAAAACATTTTTTCATCAGCACCGTATCCACGGTTTCATAGGCCTTTATAGCGTTTAGCGCTATTAACGTATTCGTGCGGCTGGTATCAATGGTCCAGTAATCCGGATGTTTTATTTTGTAAGGATAAACCGGGGTTGTTGATGTTGCAGCCGTATCATCAGTTTTAGTTTTTGGCTGGCAGGCTGTAATTAACAACGGAACAATAAACAGCAAATAGATTTTTTTCATGTTATTAAGGTTTAAATTTAATT
>JAQNCM010000209.1 GCA_029237615.1 Mucilaginibacter sp. | reverse complement strand
TTTTAAGTATATATATCAGCTGAGACGATTTTTTATGCCGGTTTGTTGTTTTTTCAAGGAGCTTTTTAACAGAGAATAATGTTAACAGCCACTTTTTGGAGTCGTTTAGTTACTTTAAAAATACTTCAACACCGGTTATATATCTTGATCACGAGAATGCCAAAATGCTTATGGATATTTATTCTTTGATACAGTTAAAACTGCAGCGCGAAAATCACCACTACAGGTCTGAAATATCAAGGAGTATTTTAACCATTTTATTATATGAAGTAGCTTCATTATATGAGCATCAGCACGTCATTATAAAAAACAAACAAACACGTAAACAAGAGCTGAATGTATTGTTTCAAAACCTGGTTTTTCGTCATTATAAAGAACATCGAAATGTGCAGTTTTATGCCGATTCTTTGTGTGTTTCGCCTAAACATCTTACGGAATCTATTAAAGAGGTAACCGGTAAAACAGCAGGGGAGTGGATAGACGATGCTGTGGTTCTGGAAGCCAAAGTGTTATTAAGAAATCACGATATCAGCATTGCCCAGGTGGCCGATAATATACATTTTCCTGACCAATCATCGTTTGGTAAATACTTTAAAAAAAATACCGGCTTTTCTCCAACTGAATACCGGATCAAGGCAAATAGCTAAACCATTGCTGTACCGATAATAGCGGTGGCTTAAGGCCGTTGTTATAGACGTCATTTTTTTCTGCCGAAATTTTGACCAATATCTCCGCTTTTCAGCCCTTTTTCGGTAGGGGATTGAAATTAATTTTACCCCTGTTAATGGGAGTTGACACAGTTAACCGTCCTGTAGCTGCCGTTTTATTTATAAACCCAACCCAATGAAAATATTAGTTTGTATCAGTCAGGTACCTGACACGGTTACTAAAATTATTTTAAAAGATAACAACACTGCTGTTGAAGAGCAGGGGATAACCTTTATAATAAACCCTTACGATGAATGGTATGCACTGGTAAAGGCGCTTGAGCTTAAAGAAAGCGGAATAGCAAATGATGTACATTTAATTACAGTGGGTAAAGTCGGTACAGAGCCGGTGATGCGAAAAGCGCTGGCGTTAGGCGGAGATGAAGCGGTACGTATTGATGCTGCAAGTACCGATCCTTACCAGGTTGCGGGTTATATTGCTGCCTATGTAAAAGATGCAGGTTATGATCTTATCCTGTGCGGTAAGGAATCTATCGACTATCATAATGGCGCAGTGGGACCCATGCTTGCCGAACTGTTAGACATGGATTACATCGGTTTTGCAACGGATATTTCGATTGACGGAAACGAGGCCATTGTAAAACGTGAAATTGAAGGCGGCAATGAAACCGACTCATGCGCTCTGCCGTTGGTTATCTCCTGTCAAAAAGGGGTCGCCGAGGCACGCATTCCAAATATGCGCGGCATTATGGCAGCTCGTACCAAACCTTTAAAAGCTGTAACACCCGGCGAAATACCAGCGTTGACCGGTATTGTTTCTTACGAAATGCCACCTGTTAAAGCAGGCGTAAAGTTAATAGCACCCGAAAATATGGACGAGCTGATAAACCTGCTTCATACAGAGGCAAAGGTATTTTAAACACAAGTTTTATTTAACTAGATAATAATGTCTGTAATAGTATTGGTAGAACATAACCAGGGGATTATAAAAAAGAAAAGCTTCGAAGCAGTACAATATGCCGCCGGAATTGCAATTAAGCTTGGTACAACCGCAACCGCTATTGCACTTGGTAATGTTTCAGAAACCGAAATGCAAAGTCTTGGACAATACGGCGCCAATAAAGTTTACCATGTTGCAGACAACCGGCTGGATGATCTGCATACCCGGGCTTATGTCAAAGTATTGGTGAGTGCTGCTAAAAAAGAAAACAGCAGCGTAATAATTACGCTTCACGATAATAACGGTAGGGGCGTAGCGCCCCGGGTGGCTGTTCAGCTAAAAGCAGGTATTGTCGCCGGTGCGCTTTCTTATCCGGATACCGAAAATGGATTCATAATAAAAAAAGCGGTATTTTCAGGGAAAGCGTTTGCTTATGTGAATGTGCTGAGTGATATAAAAGTGATCATGCTCATGGCAAATACATTCCCTGTTAAAAAGATGGAAGGGAACGCTACAATCGAAAAACTGGAGGTCCCGTTTGAAGACAAAGACTTTGCCGTAAAAATAAAAGAAGTAAACAAAGTAAAAGGCGAAATACCTTTGTCGGATGCCGAATTGGTTGTTTCTGGCGGCCGGGGAATGAAAGGCCCGGAAAACTGGGGACTTATTGAAAACCTGGCAAAGGAGCTGGGTGCGGCAACCGCTTGCTCCAGACCTGTAGCAGATGCACATTGGCGGCCGCATCACGAGCATGTGGGGCAAACAGGGGGTACCATTCGTCCCAATTTGTACATTGCAGCCGGTATCTCGGGTGCTATACAACACCTGGCAGGAGTTAACGGTTCAAAAACTATTGTAGTAATTAACAAAGACCCGGAGGCGCCTTTTTTTAAATCAGCAAATTACGGAGTTGTTGGTGATGTTATGGAAGTATTGCCGAAACTTACCGAAGCCGTTAAAAAATTTATGGAACAACACCGCTAATAATTAGTTATGAATGTATTTTATGAGGGCCAGGTACTCTGGTCACAGATCGATGCTAATCAGCATATGCGGCATTCTGCTTACGCTGATTTTGGAGCACAGGCCCGCCTTACTATGCTGGAGAAATTAGGGTTAAATCCCGCAACACTTTTAGGCTCCCAAATCGGACCGGTACTATTCAGGGAGGAGTTGCTTTATCTCCGCGAAATTGGTATTAACGATTATGTCAAAGTTACCTCTGAACTTACCAAATCCCGTCCTGATGGTTCCAGGTGGTCTATAAGGCATGAAATATTTAGGAACGACGGAATAAAAGCTGCAATTATAAATGTTGATGGCGCCTGGATAGATCTGGAAAAACGTAAGCTTACACTGCTTCCAAAGGCGTTAAGCGATTTGTTTATGGTCACACCACGCAGTATTGATTATGTGGAAGATGCCCCTAAAGGATAGTTTGTCCCCTTTACGCCGTCTCAAGAAGCTTGTTTTTCTGACTATTTATAAAGCGATAGTGTATGTGTTTACCTTGGGATATTAAATGCCGGTAGTTCAAAACATTACATCTTTAAGTTGGTTCTCTAAATAAAGTTCATGCCAGTTTCTGAGCCTTATGTTAGTTAAACAATATCCCTTTTATTTTAAATCGACGGTGGTGCTTTTTGGGTTGATTCTGCTGGTTTATATTTTAAACACTTTAGCTGCCATTCTTATTCCGCTTGCTTTTGCGGTGCTGTTTTCTGTTTTATTAAACCCACTTTTCAACAGGTTTATGCAGTTAAAAGTGCCCAGAGCGATAGCAGTATTAATTACACTGCTAATTGGAGTAGGATTTACTACCGTCATATTTTATTTACTTTCTACTCAGCTGGTTCAGTTCGGTGAAACTTTTCCGCTATTAAAAGTCCGCTTAGGTCACTTAATAGACAATTTAGAACAATGGATCTATTTAAAATCCGGAATTTCAACACAAAAGCAGGTTGCATTTATAAAAAACGTGATCGATAGCAGCCAGGCTTTAATAGGTAGTACAATAGGTACAGTTTTCGGAACGTTAAGTCTGATTTTATTGGTCCCGGTGTATGTATTTATGATGTTGTTTTATAAAACACTGATACTTAATTTCCTTTATGAAGTTTTCTCCGAAGAGCATTCAACCCGTGTGGGTGAAATATTGAGCCAAACCAAAACTGCGATACAGAGCTATATTTTCGGTCTTTTAATAGAAATGGTTATAGTAGCTGCACTCAATTGCAGCGCATTAATTATTCTTGACGTAAAATATCCCATATTACTTGGTATCCTGGGTGCTATGATAAACATGCTCCCTGTTATCGGTGGGTTTATTGCAATTTTGTTACCTGTTTTAATTGCAACCGTAACCAAAGATGGATTTTCCACCCAAATCGGGATTATTGTATCCTATATGTTTATTCAGTTTGTAGATAGCAATTTTATATTTCCACGGTTTGTATCCCTTAAGGTACAGATTAACGCATTAATTTCTATAGTTGCTGTTTTATTAGGAAATGCAGTTTGGGGTTTGTCAGGAATGTTTTTATCTATACCATTTATTGCAGTACTTAAAATTATATTTGATCGGGTGGACGATCTTAAGCCATGGGGAAAATTACTTGGGCATGAAGTCCCGGTTAAGCACATGGGGCAAATCTGGGGCAGACGCCGGAGGAAGAAAAATACAGCGGAGTCAACGCCAATTTCTTTAACCGAAAATTAGGATGTTTCTATCCTTAAATTATAATACAAAAGGGTAAGCGTTTTGCACTTACCCTTTTGTATTATTAATTACCCCGTTCTATTATAATACTTTAGGTTTAATTGAGCCTTTGCCGAACCTGTAGCTGAGAGAAATTTCGTGGGTGGGCATATTAAAACCTCCCAGGGTTTCAGACGAAGCGCCAAACTGGTAACTGTAACCGATGTGGAATTGGCTGACGTTAAGTGTCATGATGCCTGACATCTCGCTGTTTAAGCGATAGCTCGCACCAAGTCCCAATACATCTTTAAAATAAAGTATGCCGGAGAAATCAGTAATGAGCGGCACGCCATTTTCATAGGAAAACAATAGTGAGGGCTTCAGCTTTATATCCTCTGCAATGGTGGTTATTAACGCTCCCGAAAAATAGTAATGGTTTCTGAAATTGCTTGCGTTTTGTACAGAGGCTGTTCCTAAACTTGTAAAAGTTAATTCCGGTACCGATAACCCTATATAATACCAGTCGCTGTAAAACATAACTCCGAAGCCAACGTTAGGCTTTGTTTGCCGCACATCGTTGGCGAACGAAGGGTCTGAAGGATCCAAACTCGAATAATTAGCCGTATAATTCCTGATCCCTGCGTTAAGTGACACAGCCAAAAACTGGTTCTGTCCCAGTTGTATGCCTTTGGCAAAATAAGCGTTCACTTCCGTCTGTCGTTCAATGGCAAACTGGTCAGTTAACACAACAAGTCCTGCTGCTGAATTAATAGATTGTAAAGGGATATTTCCGTTGATCAGGAAGGTAGTAGGGGCGCCGTTTATCCCTACCCACTGCTTTCTGGCCAGGGTGTTAACCGAGCCGGTATTATCAATCAGCGAATAGGCCGGGTTAAGCGGAGTAAGGTTATCCATATACTGCGTATAGCTGAAAGCCTGGGTTTGCGCTGCGGCATCTGCGGTTATCAGGCCAAACACGATAAACAGAATCGTTCTTATGTTTTTATTTATAGCGGTTAATTTCATTTCGTTTCTTTTAACTGATAAGCGTCTTTTCTATTGATATTTTAACACAAAATAGCCGGTTTTAAACTTCTGTTCTCCATTGGCTGTAAATTCTACTTTGTAGAAATAAGTACCCCCCTGTTGCAGCGCACCCGTTAAATTCGAATGACCGTCAAATGTATGGTTGCTGTTGTCATAACCGTAAGATTGGAATACCACTACGCCATTACGGTTAACCAGAGTTACCTTATTTTGCGGGTAGTCTTTAATGCCTTCTATATAAAGGAAGTCATTGATGCCATCGCCGTTAGGTGATACCGCCTGGTGTACCAGTATTTCGTCTCCGGCAGCATCATCAACTACAACTTGCTGCTGCGCGTCAGGCGCTGCAAGATAGTTGGCGTCACCTGCCTGGCTTGCCGTAATAATGGTCTTACCTAAACGAAGAGCACTTAATATCTGGCCGTTTATTGTTGCGATCTTAGCATCTGCCGTAACAAAAGTAACCGGTAAGCCTGAACTGGCTGTGGTGACAGTGCTTAAATCAAATTGTGCGCCTTTGTTTTGTTTTGGAATGGACGCAAAATTGATTGTCTGCTTCGCTTTGTTTACCACCAGTGTCTGACTTAACGAAGGAATATTACTGTAGTTGCCACTGGCTGCCACTGTAGCTGTTATTGCTGTAGTGCCCGCACCGGTAATATGTATTTTACCGTTTACGATGGTAACTACTGCAGGGTTATAGCCGCTGTAAATGATCGCTTCACCCGAACTTGCAACCGCACCGCCGCTAAAATCAGGGTCCCCATAGGTCTTTGGCCCAATTGGATTAAAGGTTAATGTACGGGTGGCCGGTATAATATTGAGTGTCCCGTTCACATAGCTGATGGCATAATTGGCACCCACCGCACCGGAAGGTGTGATCGCATACGTACCAACTGCTGAGGCAGAGGTGGCTATAGTAGCAGCGGTAGCAGGCGTAGTTAAATTTGCCTGTGTATCCCCGTTTACAAAACCGCTGTAAGAAACGGTCAGTGCCGGGTTTGCCTGACCGTAAGTTTTGCTCTGGTTATTGGCAGTAATGGTTAAGGCCGCCTG
>JAQNCM010000206.1 GCA_029237615.1 Mucilaginibacter sp. | reverse complement strand
GTTTAAGTATCGGCATCCAGTCGTTTTTTGATGAGGATTTAATGTGGATGAACCGGGTACATCGCGCGGCGGAAGCTGAATCATCCGTAAAAAGAGCGCAGGATACCGGGTTTGAAAACCTGACAGTGGATTTGATTTATGGATATCCGCTGTTAAATGATCAAAAATGGAAATATAATCTTAATAAAGTATTTGAGTTGGATGTGCCGCATGTGTCATCCTATTCCATGACAGTTGAACCCCGTACTGCGCTGGCTTCCTTTATAAAAAATAAAAAGCAACCGGCCATGGACGACCAGCAAAGCGCCGCACAGTTTATTTTACTAATGGATGCTATGCAAGCCAACGGATTTGAACATTATGAAATCTCAAATTTTTGCAAGCCCGGCAGTTATTCCCGGCACAATTCCAATTACTGGAAAGGTGTAAATTACCTGGGGATCGGCCCATCCGCGCATTCTTATAACGGAGAAACCCGGCAATGGAACGTGGCCAATAATGCAAAATATATCCAGACGCTCGAAAAAGCCGAAATACCTGCAGAAACGGAGCTATTATCTGAAACTAACCGGTTGAATGAATATATTATGACTTCGCTACGCACCATGTGGGGACTTGATCTTAATCAATTAAATGCAATTGCTCGTGGCTCAGCTGCCCAACTTCTTGTTGCAGCCCGCCGTTATTTTGAAAACGACTGGATATTACAAAAAGACGGTATAATTTTCCTAACCCAAACCGGGAAATTATACGCGGATCGTATTGCATCAGAATTATTTTTCTAAATATTATTTTATAAAAATATCTTTCAAAACCTTTGGGAATACTAAGATACGCGGTAATAAAACTGCATAAGTTAAAAAAGGAGGAAATCATGGATAACCATATGCCGACACATTTCAAAACAACGTTGTAATACATGTAGTTAACTCTGTATGATACCGGAATAATTAGTGAGTGGTGGGTGGTGAATGATTCGTAGCTATAACTATGAATATTCACAAATAATACAATTTTCAAAGCCCGGTTGCAAAAGCGCCGGGCTTGTTTTTTGTCAGAAAAATATCAAAAACAATATTATGTGGAATGCGTCTTTGTGTTTTACTTATTTTTACACGTTAAATAATTGTGAATATGAGCATCATTTTAAGCCCAATTGACCGCGTTGACGAAATAAGTAAACAAGATTTCATTAACAATTATTTAATCCTCCGTAAGCCGCTTATCATACGCAAGGCAACTGAAAACTGGCCGGCCCTGCATAAATGGACTTTTGATTACCTCAAGGAAATAATTGGAGACCAGGTTGTACCGTTATATGACAGCGCAAAGGCCGATCCGTCAAAACCAATAAATGCATCAGCTGCAGAAATGAAATTTGGTGATTACATCGATCTGATACAAAAGCAACCCACCGATCTGCGGATATTTTTGTTCGACCCGATAAAATATGCGCCGCAACTACTGGATGATTACCGCTCCCCTACCAATTTGATGGGTGGTTTTTTGGATAAATATCCGAATATGTTTTTTGGAGGAGCAGGCTCCGTTACATTTTTACATTACGATATTGACCTTGCCCATATTTTTCATACTCATTTTAATGGCCGCAAGCATGTAATTTTATTTGATCAGAAGTGGAGTGACCGCCTGTATTGTATTCCGTTTGCCACTTATGCCCTGGAAGATTACGATATTGAAAAACCGGATTTCTGCAAATTTCCTGCTTTGGAGGGTATTGAAGGACAGGAGGCTATTTTAGAGCACGGAGATACCCTTTTTATGCCAACAGGCTTCTGGCACTGGATGAAATACCTGGAGGGCTCTTTTTCTATTTCATTGCGCGCGTGGGACAAATCGTGGGCTATAAAAGCCAAAAGCTTGTATAACTTAACAGTTCAGCGGAAATTTGATGACCTGATGAAGAAAAATTTCAAAAACAGGTATATGGACTGGAAAGAAGAACTGGCCATTAAACGCGCGAACAAGGCTTTGCAGGAGGCCGAGCCTGCTTAAATTTACCGTTTTTAACAATTTATTAATACACTTCGTCTTTTTATTTCGTTATTTTGTCGCTTTCCGCTGTTAAGCTTTTGTTAGCTTATGTTGATACGGGAAGTACCCGAGTATGAGCTTTATTCTTCGTCCTATCGACACTGTCGATATCATCAGCCCTTCCGATTTTAAAAAAGATTATTTAGATCCGCGCCGACCTTTAGTGATAAAAGGCTTAACAAATAACTGGGCAGCCAGGGAAAAATGGACGCCAGACTATCTAAAAACGGTGGTTGGCAGTAAAATAGTCCCACTGTACGATAATTCAAAAGCTGATCCTTCAAAGCCGATCAATTCCTCCGCTGCCGAAATGCCGTTTGATGATTATATAGACCTTATCATGTCGGAACCTACGGAATTGAGGATCTTCTTTTTCAATATCTTTAAACAGGCGCCTGAATTGCTGAATGATATCATTTTTCCGAAAGAACTGATGGGAGGTTTTTTAGAAAGCATGCCGTCCATGTTTTTCGGCGGATCAAATTCAGTTACGTTTTTACATTATGATATTGATTTGCCCCATATATTTCATACCCATTTTGGTGGAAAGAAGCATGTGATCCTGTTCGAGAATAAATGGAAGCGCCGTTTATACTGCATACCCAATGCAACCTATGCACTGGAAGATTATGACGTGTTGAACCCCGATATTAAAAAATTCCCGGCATTGGCCGGAGTGGAGGGAACAAATGTTTACCTGGAACATGGCGACACCCTGTTTATGCCCACCGGTTACTGGCACTGGATGAAATACCTGGAAGGTGGTTATTCTTTAAGCCTGCGTGCATGGGATGCCTCCTTAACCCGCAAGGCAGCAAGCCTGTATAACCTTGCTGTAAAAGGCGGGCTTGATAGTTTGCTGAAAATGACATTTAAGGCAAATTATGCGCAGTACCGCGAAAAATTAGCGGTAAAATGGGCAGAAAGGGCATTGGCGGCAGGGAAACCATAGCAAATTTTATTTGATTGATTCACAATCAGATAAGAGTGTTCCATTTTTTGAGATGGAACACCTGGAACGCCTGGAACGCCTGGAACACTTGGAACGCCTGGAACGTCTGGAACGTCTGGAGCGCCTGGAACACCTACTCGCCCTGGAAAAGTTGACACTTTATTTGTGCACCAACTTTAGTATCATGC
>JAQNCM010000195.1 GCA_029237615.1 Mucilaginibacter sp. | reverse complement strand
GAGTTGGATGTAAAAACCGATAATATTTATGAGTCGCTGGTTATTATGTCAAAAAGGGCTAACCAGATCTCAAATAATATAAAGGAAGAATTGCACCAAAAACTTTCGGAATTTGCTTCTTCAAACGATAACCTGGAAGAGGTTTTTGAAAACCGCGAGCAAATTGAGATTTCTAAATACTACGAAAAGTTGCCAAAGCCAACACTGGTAGCTGTTCAGGAATTTTTAGATGATAAGATCTACTACCGCAACCCGGCAAAAGAACAATAATCGCTGTTTCCCGAAAGGGAAGACAAAAGGTATGATAATAAAAAAACTCCCCAATGGGAGTTTTTTTATTACTTTTAACTTTAAAATAATTAATACCTCTTTAAGAGGATAAGGAGCCTATGTTCCAGGGTAAAAACATTGTTTTAGGTATTTGCGGAAGCATTGCGGCATATAAATCAGCATCGTTTGTAAGGCTATTGATAAAAAGCGGTGCCAATGTACAGGTAATAATGACGCCCGATGCCACCAATTTTATTACACCGCTAACCCTTTCAACACTTTCAAAAAACCCCGTATTTGTTGATTACTTTATACCCGAAACGGGTGAGTGGAACAATCATGTTGACCTTGGTTTATGGGCTGATCTTATTATTATAGCGCCCGCGACCGCCAATACGCTATCCAAAATGGCAAATGGTTTATGTGATAACTTGCTGTTAGCGGTTTACCTTTCTGCAAAATGCCCGGTATACTTTGCGCCGGCTATGGATCTTGACATGTGGAAACATACGGCTACTCAGGAAAACATCCTTAAGCTTCAATCATTCGAAAATATATTGATATCACCCGGCAATGGTGAGTTGGCGAGCGGCTTGTATGGTGAGGGGCGTATGGCCGAGCCTGAAGAAATGATCGACTTTTTGTCCGCAGAACTAAAAAAGAAGCTGCCTTTAGCTGATCAAAAGGTATTGGTAACTGCCGGCCCTACTTATGAAGCGATTGATCCCGTACGTTTTATAGGCAACCATTCGTCTGGCAAAATGGGTTTTGCAATTGCTGATGAACTCGCCTCATTGGGTGCGGATGTTACGCTTGTAGCAGGACCATCGGCACAGGTTAGCAAACAGCAAACGGTTAAACGTATTGACGTTACTTCGACGGCTGAGATGCTGGAAGCCTGTGTTTCGCATTTTAAAAACTCAAAAGCCTGTATAATGAGCGCCGCGGTGGCAGATTATACCCCTGTTACGGTTGCGCAGCAAAAAATCAAAAAGCAAAATAGCTCTTTTACAATCGAGGTAAAAAAAACAACAGATATTTTGAGTGAGCTCGGGGCTCAGAAAACTGCAGGACAAGTTTTGGTTGGATTTGCATTAGAAACCAATGACGAAGAAAAGAATGCAATAGAAAAACTGCAAAAAAAAAACCTCGACTTTATTGTGTTAAATTCTCTTAACGATAAAGGAGCTGGCTTTAAAAGCGATACCAATAAAGTTACCATTATAGATAAGAGCCATAAAAAAACTGTTTATGAGCTTAAAAGTAAGGAAGAAGTTGCGAGGGACATTTGTCAAAAGGTTATTGAATTAATAAAAGAATGAAAATATTTAGTTTATTTATTTTATTTGCTTTATTAAGTTTAACTGCTGGCGCGCAAGATTTAAATGCAAGGGTACAGGTTGTTGCACCCAAAATACAAACAACTAACAAACGTATTTTCCAAGCCCTTGAAACTGCCATGAAAGATTTTTTAAATGGTCGTAAATGGAGCGCTGACAATATTTTACCGCAGGAAAGGATAAATTGCAATTTTATCTTTAATGTTACTTCCTGGGATGGCAGTGCAAGCTTTAGCGGCGAATTGCAGGTGCAATCTACCCGGCCGGTGTTTAATTCAACTTACACTTCAACCCTCCTGAATATCCTGGACAAGGACATCGATATCACTTATACCGAAGGGCAAACTATTGATTATACCGATCAAAATTACCAAAGCAATTTAAGTTCAATTATGGCTTTTTATGCCTATATAATTGTGGGTATGGATTATGATACTTTTGCACGTTATGGCGGGTCGACCTACTTTGCGGCTGCACAAAACGTTATAACAAACGCCCAAACATCCGGCTATAAGGGATGGAAAGCTTTTGATGGAACTATTAATCGCTACTGGCTTTCCGAAAATTTAAACAATACCCTTTACCAACCGTTGCGTAGTTTAATGTATGATTACCACCGTAACGGGCTGGATATAATGGCTGATAACGCAGGCAAGGCGCGAAAAACTATAGTGGCGTTGCTCCCAACGCTTTCCCAGGTTGACAGGCAACGGCTCGGTTCCATGTTTCCGCTTGTGTTTTTTACGGCCAAATCTGATGAATTGATTTCTATCTTCGCCAAAGCAGATCCGCAGGATAGAATACAAGCTTTAAATATATTGAGCCAGGCCGATCCGGCAAACGGCCTTAAATATCAAACACTTCAAAAAAATTAGTTCTGATAAGCTTAAAGCCAAAAGACCAAAGCGAAAAGCTAATAATGTACATCTTGGGGCTTTGCTCAAAAGCTTGATGATTTCTGCTTCTACTTGCAACATTTCTCTTTAATCAAGCGTCTATTTTAAAAAAAATATAAAAATAATTTGCAAATACGAAATCTATCGTACATATTTGTACGAACAAATTCGTATAACTATTTAAAATGGAAATAAAACCAACAGAAAGCGAACTGGAAATATTACAAGTAATTTGGAAAAAGGGTCAATGTACTGTTCGCGATGTACATGAAGAATTAGCGAAAAATAAGGATTCAGGTTATACAACAACTTTAAAACTGATGCAGATAATGCATGATAAAGGTCTGGTTGAGCGTGATACTACTGCTAAAACACATCTGTATAAAGCAGTGATAACCCGTGAGCAGGCGCAGCAAACTGCATTGGATAAAATTATATCAACCGTATTTAAGGGCTCGACTGCCGACCTGGTAATACAGGCTTTAGGCCATCACCGTGCCTCGAAAGATGAAATTGATGCAATTAAAAATTATTTGGAAAAGTTTGAGAATAAAGGTTAGCGTATAATAATTAAGAGCAGATCTAAGAGGAAAAAAGATTAATCAAAACATAATCAATCATCCGGACTTCCGGTTATTCCGGACTTTCGGACCAAACTAAAAGTTATGGAAACCATATTGTACAACATTAGCCAGGTGTTAGGCATAACGATCATTCACTCGTTATGGCAGGGATTATTAATCTATTTCGCCCTGAGGTTAGCTTTAACGTTTTCTGCCCGGCTATCCGCATCAAAAAAATACATATTGGCAATAACCGGCTTGCTGGCTATAACCGGGTGGTTCATATATACGCTTGTTAATGAAATAACCATCTATAACTGGATCTCCAGCGTGTCAGCGAAATTTTCTGCTATGCCGTTGATGATTCAGCTGCCGGCAGGTATTAACCGGTTGAACGACCAAGGCATCCGTTATTACTATAGTATAGAAGAATACCTGCCTTATATAGCTGTTGTGTATGTTACAGGTCTTATTTTTAACACAACACGACTTATGCTTGCCCGAACTAAAATCAATACCATAAAGCAAACTATGAGCATTGATATAGCATTACAGCAACAGGTAAACAAGTTTACCGAAATGCTTGGCATCACTCATAAAATAGCAGTGGGCTTAACTAACCTGGTTGATGTACCGTGCATGGTTGGTTACTTTAAACCTGTAATTTTTCTGCCGTTTACTTTATCGACGTATTTATCGGCCCAGGAAGTTGAAGCCATTTTGCTTCATGAACTGGCACACGTTAAACGTAACGACTACCTGGTAAATATGATACAGCAGGTGGTATCCGTATTACTATTTTTTAATCCGTGTGCATTGCTCATTAACCGGATTATAAACGAAGAACGTGAGAACTGCTGCGACGACCTGGTTGTAAAGGCCACCGCAGACCCTATCATCTATGCGAAAGCATTGTTAAAACTCGAACAAACCCGCCAAAACGACTGGAAGCTAGCGCTGGCCGCCACAGGCAAAAAGTATCATTTATTAAACAGAATTGAACGTATCATGAAAACTAAAAAACCAACAACAAGCCTGCGCCCTGCATTGGCGGCCATGCTTATATTAACCATGGGGATTTGCATTATGACCATGTTAAGCCCTCAAATTGCACTGGGAAAAATATCTGTAAAAGCTATCAGCCCGATAATAAACACAATATCTGGCGATACCAGCCATAAAACTGCCGCTAAAAAAACAGGGCAGCTACAGGCGCATACCAAAAAAGTGCATCATACTGATGCCAATCATTATGCCTCAACAGGAAATGATAAAAAAATGAATGAGCTTAATGCAGAAATTCAACAACATGCTGAGGCTTTAGGCAAATACTACAATAACGAAAATTTCAAAAAAACACAGGAGGAGATAGAGCAGTTGAGCAAACAATTACAACAGTTTTATAATCGCCCCGAAGTACAAAAACAGCAGGAAGAGCTTTCAAAAGCCAGTGCAGATTTTTCAAAAAACTGGGGTGACAACGATAAACAACAAGAACTATCAGCAAGGATGGGTGAAACAGGCAAAAACATGGGTGTGTATTTTAACAGTCCCGAATTTAAAAAATTGGACAAGGAGCTTAGAAAAAAATACGGAATTCCGCTTGAACGGAACTATAATGATGGCAAAGATGAAAATTATAAAAAATACCAGGATGAATTAGCCGGCAAACTGCCTGCTGATATAAAGAGGGAAACCGACGAATTAAAAAGAATGGGCGAACAAATGAGCGCCCGCTTTAATACACCGGAATTTAAAGAACAAAACAAACGGATGCAGGCATTGGGCGATAGTATCAGGAAAGCTTATGAAAACCCCGAACTGAAGGAAAAGCAAAAGGAGATGGAAAAATTGGGAAAACAAATGAGCAACTATCAAAATCGTGATCAAATTAAAAAAGAACAGCAATTGCTTGGTGAGGCCGTTAGAAAAATGAACGCTTATGTTAATAGTCCCGCGTTCAGAAATCATATAAAGCAGTTAAAGAACATGAATTATAATTATAACTTCAATGATAATTTGGAAAAGCCAGGAAAACCAGATGCTCCTGAGAAAATTGAAAAGCCTGAGAAACCAGAGGCTCCGGAACCACCGAACAATCAGTAATCGCTAATCATTTTAGGATCGTTAGTTTAATTTAAACTAATCTGTGATCGCTAATCTCCAATAATTCGTAATTTAGTATCCTCCAAACAGAGGATACTTTTTATGCTCCAAAAGCTCAGCATTAATAATTACGCTTTAATTGACAACCTTGAAATCACTTTTGATAAAGGGCTAAATATACTGACCGGCGAGACAGGAGCCGGTAAATCGATCATATTAGGTGCGCTTTCGCTTATTTTAGGCCAGCGTGCCGAAAGCCGTTATTTTTTTAACCAGCAAAAAAAATGCGTGATCGAAGGGTCTTTTAAGATCGGTAATTTTCATTTGAAACAGTTTTTTGAGGATAATGACCTCGACTAC
>JAQNCM010000050.1 GCA_029237615.1 Mucilaginibacter sp. | reverse complement strand
TCAAAACCCACATTAATATTACTTTCGGGTTTATAATAAAAATTAAAATCACCTTTTAAACTCACATCTTCAATCCCTGTCACCCATTTAAATTTTTTGTCAGGAGTTCCCGCATCTATATCCAGTTGATTACTATAGTTGCTATAAATAGCAGATAAATTAGAAAACAGGCGCGAATTAAACAGGTGATTCCATCTTAGAGTTGCCGTTTGGTTTCCCCAGTTATTTCTGTAGGTATTGCTGGATAATAAGTGATCTACCCCGTAGTAAGTAGAATAAAACAGCCTGTTGTTTGCGTCTATAGTATAATTGAATTTTATATTAAAATCGTAGTAGGTGGCGTTCAAATTAAACAATTGAAAATTATTGTTTAAAAAATCGGTAAGGCCTCTTCTAAAACTCAACAAAAACGATCCTTTATCTTTTACGATAGGCCCTTCTGCGGCAATTCTGGCAGATAGAAAATTGGCACCGCCTTTTATATGAAAACTTTGCTTATCCCCCTCAAGCATACTAACATCTATTATCGATGATAAACGGCCCCCAAAACTTGCCGGCATCTCATCTTTATATAGCTGCACGTTTCTTATAGCATCCGGATTAAATATAGAAACTAATCCAAACAAATGAGCAGGATTATATACCGGTGCTTCATCCATAATTATCAGGTTTTGATCTTCATTGCCTCCCCTTATAAATAAACTACTGGTACCCTCTGTATTTGCAACAACACCGCTCTGTATTCTTATTCCTTTAATAATGTCGGCCTCACCGCCTAATGATAGATTTTTTTTTATAAATTCATTAGACAATGATTTTCCATGTGTTACTGATAAAAGCGTGTCAGTATTGCCAACAGATGCATGGATCTTTATTTCTTTCAAAGTGTCTATTTGCTTTTCGAGCATTATGTCAATTACCTTCGAATTTTTTAACGAAAGAAATACAGTTTTACTTTTATATCCAATATGAGAAATTAAAAATATATAGTCACCTTTCGGAACCGTTAATGCATAATACCCATAACTATTAGTGGCAACTCCATTATTAATATCAGCGTTATACAAAGAGCTACCGATAATATCCTCCCCGGTTTCTAAATCCCTGATATGCCCGCTTAAAACCATGAGCTTATTTTTATCTTTTATGATTATAAACTCATGATCTGAAACCTTATAGGACAGTTCTGTTTCTGATAGCAAATAATCTAATATTTCACCGACCGGAGCATTAACAAAACTTTTATTGATTTTTTTATTTGGCAGTAACGCAGGATTAAATGAAACCGGAATATTTAGGTCAGTCATCAGTTTTGTGAGGGCCGATTCTAAATAAACATTTTGAAAATTAATGGTGATGCCCCTATCTTGAGCTTGCAGCGAACGTGCTCCCAGTATTAATAGAATAAAAATGCACCACATTTTTTTTCTATTAATTAAAGCTGCAGGCATCAGTTAAATAAAAATATAATGAAGTTGATCTATGTAATTATAACGGGCTGGTTCTTAATTGAAAAACTTTGTTCCTTTTTTCTACTTTGATACGGAGTGACAGGCTAATAACATTTAAAACACTGTCGATGGGTTGATTGTTAAACGAAGCTGTTAACGTTTTATTATTCAATGAATTATCTTTTATATCTATTTCTGTCCCATAATCATCCGCTAATTCTTTAACCACATCAATTAAAGGTGTTTTGATAAATTGTAAATTCCTATCGGCCCATGCTTTGTAATTTATTTCATCGTTAGCGCCGGAGGTTATATTATTTGAAGTTACATTATAAATCCCTTTTTGTTTTGCGTTTACGATCACGCTTTTCCCGTTTACCTGATTTGTTAATGATACAATCCCTGAATTGACTACCACAACAATTGCATGTGTTTCTTTCCTTATATTAAAACTTGTTCCAATATCATTAACGGCTATTTTATCAATTTTAACTCTAAATGGCTTTTTAGCATTATGAATAACATTAAAAAATGCTTCTCCGCTCTTTATATCCAGCGTTCTTTCCCGAACATAACCATCTGCATCATAGGAGACCGTAGTATTTTGGTTCAGTAACACCTCGGTACCATCGGGTAATGTTATCTTTTTATGTTCGTGTGCTCCGGTATGCACTACTGTGAATGCATTTTTATCATTGTATTTGTGTATTGAAAACCAAATAAATATTAATAGTGATGCAGCAATAGGTAAAAACCATTTTAATTTTTTTTGATAGTTACTATGTCTTGGTTTTAAATCTATTACTTCAGCAAGATTTTTGTCTTTTTTAAGTAATAGCTTGAATTTATTCCATGAGGCATCAGTATCTATTTTTTGATAAACAGGCAATAGTTCTATATCTTCATTTATTAAATAAAGCTGCTGATAAAGTTGTTCATTTTCTGACGATGAGGACCTCCACGCAGCAATTTGCTGTTGTTCTTTAACAGAAAGTGGCTTATTAAAACTGTTTATTACCAGTTCGTAAGGGTCAATATTAAATTCATTATCTGTCATAATAATAATAGACAATTATTTATTTAAAAAGTACTATAAACAAAACCCAAAAAAATGCACTTTTATCATTTAAGAAATCTCTTATCTTTTTATAACCATATGTTAAGTGATTTTTAACTGTTTTAATAGAAATATTTAGTGTGTCGGCTATTTCTTGTTGTTTGTATTTGTCAAACTTACTCATCATCATTACCTTTTTGCATTGGGCAGGAAGCTGATCCAGTGCTTGTTCAATTAGAACCAACCGATTTTCCAGTGCTTCTGTTCCTTCATCTACCATCTCGCTCTCCTCAAAATTCCTGGTGAACTTTTCCTGTTTATCGGCATTATTCTTCTCTTTTTTAATGTAATTTAAAGAAGCATTAATAATTGACCGGTTTAAATAACTGTCAAGTGAATGTTCTATATGTAAATGCGAAGCGTTGTTCCAGATTTTAAGAAAAACGTCGTGAACAATTTCCTCGGATTGTTCCTGATGTTTTGTATACTGAAAAGCAATTATATATAACCTTTTATAATATTTCT
>JAQNCM010000139.1 GCA_029237615.1 Mucilaginibacter sp. | reverse complement strand
TTAAAAGAACCCGAAGCTCCGTATATCAACGTGATCCCGAACAATAAAAACCCGGTTGAAAACGCACCCATTAAAAAGTATTTTAATGCGGCTTCGTTTGATGCAAAGTCGCTCTTTTTGATACCGGCCAATATATACAAGCTAACCGACATGATCTCGATGCCGATAAACAGCATGGTTAAATTATAGAAAGAAACCATTACGATAATACCTGCCAGTGAAAACAGGATAATGGCATAATATTCGGCTATGTGGCTGCTTATTTTTTCAAAATATCCCCTGGAAAGTAAAATGATCAATACAGTGGATACAATGGTAATAGCTGAAAATGCGACAGAGAAATTATCAAATAACATCATACCATGATAAATGGGTTGTGCGCTGTTATTCCATTGCGCAATTGCAAATCCTAACGCAGCAAGTAAACCAACAATGGTAACAGGTAATAATGCTTTTTGGGCTTTGTATAAACCTAAATACAAAAGCACTATGGGTAAAATAGATATAACAATTAAAGTACTCATGGTTTTACTTGGCTAAATTTAGTATTCACCGAATTGAACAGGTTATGAACCGCCGCTTCTGATATATGAAGAATTGGCTGCGGGTAAATGCCTATAATTATTATTAAAGCGCAAATAATAGAAAGCGCCAGCGTTTCTGAGCCGCTTATATCTGTAAAGGTAATTGTAAGCGCATTGGTTTCGCCCTGCATTACTTGTTTGTACATCCTAAGCATATAAACAGCGCCGAATATCATCGTTAAGCCAGCGGCTGCAACCATCCAGATGTTCCATTGAATTATGCTGCTTAGTAATAAAAATTCGCCTACGAAACCGTTGGTTAAAGGCAATGCCACTGTACCCAAAACAATAATTAAAAAGGCAATCGCAAATTTAGGCGCCACCTTTGCTATCCCGCCAAGGTCACTGATCTGCCTGGTATTTAAGCGCGTGCTGATAATATCCCATATAAAGAACATCCCAACTATATTAATACCGTGGCTCAGCATCTGTATCATTGCGCCCTGAAGGCCATTTGTGGTCCAAACAAATATACCCGCTGCTATTAATCCAACGTGTGCAATAGATGAATAAGCAGCTAAGCGCTTGCCGTCATTTTGTCTAAATGCTATTATCGAAGCATACACGATGCCGATAACCGACAACATTATTGTCATACTTTGCCATTGGGTAAAACCTAAGGGCGCGTTTGGTATCATCCAGCGGATAACACCATAAATACCCATTTTAAGCATAATGCCCGATAACATCATGGTACCGGCTGTTGGCGCCTCGGTATAAGTATCCGGCTGCCAGGTATGGAAAGGGAATAACGGCATTTTAATAGCAAAGGCCAGGAAAAATCCCCAGAACACCCATGCCTGGTGGTGTGCATCCAATCCTAAACTATAAAACTGGAAAAGATCATATGTTTTTGCAGGTGTTTGCAGGTACAGGTAAATGATTGCCAGCAGCATGAACAATGATCCCGAAAAAGTATAAATGAAGAATTTTAACGTTATCCGGATACGGTTTTCGCCTCCCCAAAGTGAGCAGATAAAATAAATGGGAATCAGTGCAGCTTCCCATCCTATGTAAAACAAAAATCCGTCTAATGCTGTAAATACTACCAGTAAACCGGCCTGCATAAACAATATCAGTGCATAAAAAGCACCTTCATTTTTATACTGGTGTTTGTAAGTTGTTAAAATAATAATTGGAACCAGCAATGTGGTAAGTAATACCATCATCATGCTTATGCCATCAATACCCGCATTAAAATAAACACCTAACTTAGGTATCCAGGGTACATCAATAGCAAACTGCACAGACGCATCGGGTACAAACTTGCTTAAAAATATAGCTGCCAATATTAATTCGGCCGCCGAAAGAGCTAAGGCTACATGCTTTGCTGCACCGTTTTTAAATAATAAAACAGCGAGACCTGCTATTACAGGTAAAAAAATTAAAATACTAACCGTCATTTTATATTGTAAACGCTAATCGTTTTTTATACTTTAAAAACCATGTACATTAATACGGAAATGATACCCACTACCATCATGAAGATATAAAACCCAACATTTCCTGTTTGCAGTAAACGCAAGCCCTTGCTTGCTTCAATTGACCCTTTGCCTAGTCCATTTACAAAACCGTCGATTCCTAACTGGTCAATTACTTTGTAAAAGAATACCGATAAAGCATCCAGCGGTTTGCGTATCACTATGTCATACAACTCATCTATATAAAACTTATGGTAAGACAGATCAACCAGTGCCGGACGCTCTTCAGCATCAGATACCGGTATATGTGCGTTCTTTATGTATTTAACATAGGCATAAATCAACGCTAGTACCGCACCGCCAACAGAGATCACCATTAATGTAATTTCTGTTTGTTGTAATGATGGCACTCCTTTTATAATTGCTGAAGACGCTTTAAATACAGGGCTTAAGAATTCTTCCAGCCAATGATGACCGCCCAACGATTCTGGAACGCCAATAAAGCCACCCACAACAGATAATATAGCAAGTATAATAAGTGGGATGGTCATGGTAGGAGGAGACTCGTGCAGGTGGTGCTCCTGTTCATGTGTTCCGCGGAATTTGCCATAAAATGTAAGGAACAGCATACGGAACATATAAAAGGAAGTAAACATGGCTGTAATTACACCAATTACATACATCGACGTGCTTTGTGTAAAGGCGTGCGCCAAAATTTCGTCTTTGGAAAAGAAGCCTGCAAAAGGAGGGATACCGGATATAGCCAGTGTTCCTATCAGCATCGTCCAGAAAGTAATTGGCAACCTGCTTCTTAAACCGCCCATGTTGCGCATATCCTGTTCTCCGCTAACAGCGTGAATAACAGAACCGGCACCCAGGAATAACAGAGCCTTAAAAAAGGCATGGGTAAGTACGTGGAAAAATGCACCGGTATACGCGCCAACGCCTAAACCTAAAAACATATAACCAAGCTGTGATACGGTTGAGTAAGCCAGCACCTTTTTAATATCTGTTTGCGTTAGTGCTATAAGCGCTGCTAAAACTGCTGTGGTTAATCCGATTATAGAAATTACATGCAGAGTGACAGGTGCAAGCGTAAAAAGAATATTTGAACGGGCTATCATATAAACACCGGCCGTTACCATGGTTGCGGCATGTATCAACGCGGATACCGGAGTAGGACCGGCCATTGCATCGGGCAACCAGGTAAACAAAGGCAGCTGAGCCGATTTACCTACTGCGCCAACAAATAGCAGCATTGTAATTAAAACATACGGAACGGCGCTATATTCTTTTAAGCCGGCTTTATGAAAAATGTCAGCAAAATTGGCGCTTCCAAAAATAAGCATCATTATAATGATGGCAATTATGAAACCCAAATCGCCAATTCTATTCATTACAAAGGCTTTTTTAGCTGCATCTGCATAAGAGGGGTTGGTATACCAGAAACCTATCAGCAGGTAGGAGCAAAGGCCCACGCCTTCCCAGCCTATAAACATGATTAGGTAGTTTGAGCCCAGCACCAATAAAAGCATAAAGAAGATAAACAGATTTAAATAGGCGAAAAACTTTCCAAAACCGGCGTCATCCTTCATATATCCAATTGAATACAGGTGGATAAGAAAGCCCACCCCGGTAATGATCAGCAACATTAAAGAGCTTAGCTGATCAATTAAAAAAGAAAAGGATATCTTAAATTGGTCAACGGCAAACCAGTTAAAAACGGTTACATTTATTGGCACGCCTGAAGCTTTTACCTGTAAAAAGGCCCCTACACTTAAACCAAAGGAAATTAGTACTAAAACACTGCCTATAAAGCCTATGGCAGCTTTTGATAATGTATTACGGCCAATACCGTTAATAATAAAACCGGCTAACGGTAAAAAAGGAATAAGCCAGATGTATTTATCCATAATAAGCCCCCTCTAAATCTCCTCCGCCAAATGGCGGAGAGACTTTTGGTTTTTTTGTTAAGTTGTTATTTTATAAAGAAAAATTCGAAATCGAACATCCGACTTCCGAAATCAAATTCTACCACTTTAACCTGTTCAGTACGTTTATATCTATTGAATTTGTATTGCGATAGATCATCACAATGATTGCCAGGCCAACAGCTACTTCTGCTGCAGCCAGTGCCATGATAAAAAATACGAAAACCTGGCCGGTAGCATCTCCGCGGTAAACAGAGAACGCAGTAAGCAACAGGTTTACAGAATTAAGCATAAGCTCAACCGACATAAATATCACAATAGCATTCCGGCGGATCAACACGCCAATTACTCCTATTGCAAAAATGATGGAGCATAATAATATGTAGTGATTAAGCGGTATAGCTTGTATGTTTTGTGTTAAAGTTTCCATCAGGCAGTTTTAGGGTCTTTTGTGGCTAATAAAACAGCGCCTACCATTGCTGATAGCAGCAATATGGACGACACCTCAAATGGCAATAAATACTCGTTGAATAATATTTTTCCTAAGTTTTTTACTAAGCCCAGGTTGGCATCTTGCAGAACTACAGGGTGTGAAACACCAAAGGCTTTTAACGAAGCAATAATCGTCAGTAAAAAGCATCCGCCGCCTATAACACCTGCAATTTTCACCAATGAAGATTTACGTGGTTCCGATTCTTTATTCAGGTTGATGAGCATTAGCGTGTATAAGAACAATACCAGGATGGCTCCCATGTAAACTATAAAATTAACGATTGCCAAAAACTGAGCGTTCATTAAAA
>JAQNCM010000130.1 GCA_029237615.1 Mucilaginibacter sp. | reverse complement strand
GGTGTTATTCTTTGTGGTCACCCACGATCTTTACATTTATCTTTTTCACCGGCTGCAACATGCAAGTAAAATACTGTGGCGCACACACGAGGCACATCATTCTGGCAAACATGTTGATTTCCTGGCGGGATCACGTTCGCATGCTGTAGAAATAATCATCAACCAAACCATAGAGTTTGCTCCGATAATTATTTTGGGTGCACATCCTGAGGTTATACCTGTTAAGGCATTGCTCGATGCTATGTTTGGGATGTTTATCCATGCCAATATTAATGTGAAACTGGGTAAGTTGAAATACTTTTTTAATTCGCCTGAGCTGCATTTATGGCATCATGCCAATTATTTAGAAGTTTTTCATGCTAATTTTTCTACCAAGTTTTCGATATGGGATTACTTGTTCGGAACGGCTTACGACCCAGGTCATAAGCCGGGTAACAAGCCAGAGAACTGGGGCCTTCACTATGACTTCCCTAAAGATTATTTTTTACAGCATGCTTTTTCGGTGAAGCGCTTTGACGAAAAACAACTATTAAAATATAAAGGGTTTAAGTACTATTATGAATTACGGCCAAATTTACTCGAAAGTTTAAAAAAACTTTTCGGTATCCGGAATAATGCAGCTATTATTGATATTCATCAGCACGTTAATTTATCACCCGAAAATAGCGAGGCAGATGCCGGTGAAAAATTAATATGCAATCAGTAACTAATTTTTAAACGTATTGGCCTGGATATATTTGGTACTTGCAGCTTTATGCGAAACTGCATGGACATTTTGTTTAAAGTTTATGAAATTCAGTGACCTTAAAACCTTAAGGTTTATAAACTTTTACCGATGGCAGGGAGGCTTGCCTGTATTAATCCCTTTTATTGGCTATTTGGCATTTGGGGTGGCAAATATTTATCTGTTCTCGCTGGCCATTAAGCAATTGCCTACTGCTACTGCGTTTGCCGTTTGGACCGCCGCCACTTTAATTTTAATAAAAGCAGCGGAACTGGTGTTCTTTAACCAGCGTATCTCATGGCCTGAAATATTTTTTATGTTGCTGATAATGATAGGTATACTTGGGTTAAAGGTTTACTCTTTACAAACCAAATAATAGCAAAGGGGTTATCTTCACCCCTTTGCTATTAACAGAAATAGCGGTTATCTTAACTCCTTTTCTGCTAAATATTTTGCCAGCCGGCCAGGGTTATCTGTTTGCAAACCTTTTAATCCGGTTGCAATAGCTTTATCCCAAACGGCAGGCCCCTCAGTTGCACTTTGTGCGTCGGGCCAAGCCGGCAAATTGATTGAATTGGCATATGCAACCATCTGGCTATCATAGCCGGAATAGTCACCATCTAGAACATCCGGATGACACTGATTAACAAATCTTTTTAATGCTTCAGTGTTTTTAACGTTGTCTGGCAAGCTAATCATTAACGGCATTGACAGGTCGGTTTTACGCCAGTCAATATATTGTGAAGGCTTATTAATGTAAATCAATACCTGTTTTTCCATATGAAAATGCTTCAGCATGGTATTTATAGGTAAGGTACCGTTTGGCTAATACATGCCCCTGTACAAGCAATGAGAGCCTTTCTGAAAAGCCACGATCAAGCAGGTATTCTGCACCCAATATTTCATGATCAACAACACCCATTCCATCCATACTTTCGGCTTCAGCGGCATCCACACATAAATGACCTATGTCGTGAAAAAATGCGGCCAGTATCACCTCGTCGTCATAACCTTCTTCCTCGGCAAACGCAGCTGCCTGTGACATGTGCTCCAATTGAGAAACCGGCTCGCCTATGTAATCCTCATCGCCAAATTTTTCATACAATGAAAATACTTCGTTTACTATGGCCTGTTTATTTCTTCCGGATGTCCTCATTGTTTTTTTTGTAAAAAAACGGGATTCGTATTAGGTAAATATTAAGGAAGTATTAATCTCTTATGCCCGATCTTACACTGCTGAGAAGCTTAACTTTTATTAACACAAATCTGCTTTGTGCTGGTTTACATTATTACTTACTTTGCGCTGTTAACCCCTAATCAATAAAATGGAAGAAGATATCCTTATCCAGATCAGTAACAGGATAAAAGAGCGCCGCCGCGAAAAAAATATCACTGTACAAGAACTGGCCTCGCGCGCTAACGTAAGTAAAGGCCTTATCTCTCAAATTGAAAACAGCCGGTCCATACCATCCTTAATCGTATTAATCGATATTATTAAGTCACTGGAAATAGATCTTAATGAATTTTTTAAAGATATACGGTCAAAAAGTTCCGACTTCCCAATTTTAATTAAACGAAAAAACGAATACAATCATTTCGAAAAAGAACACGCCATTGGTTTTCATTATCAGCGCATATTTACACAATCCATCCGCCAAAGCACCATTGATATTGTAATACTTGAACTTGAACCGGAAGCGTCCCGTCCATTAGTTGAAACGGATGCTTATGAATACAAGTATATTTTATCCGGAGAAATAGAATACCAGTTTAACGAACAAAGGATTACGTTGAGCAGGGGCGACTCTATGTTATTCGACGGCCGCATTCCACATACCCCCAAAAACCTTGGTACTCAAACTGCAAGTATGCTGGTGATCTATTTTTTTGAAGAAAAGAAATAGAGTGATTAGAGGTTATTGATTGGATATTAGATATGACATATCAAACTGATGTACAATAACATATAATTACTGTAAGCATTCCAAACGTTCCAGGCGTTCCATCTTAAAAAATGGAACACCTGGTTAATATGATCCTGCTATAATTACTAATTACGGCACTTTTAAACCAAGTGCTTCCATGTAACCTTTATTAGGATGGCTGTTTTCAAACTTGCTGTTGTTTATAAACTGGTATAAAGCCTTTTTAATTTCCTCCCGATCAGCAGGCGCGGCCTTACGGATTGCTGCGAAATCGGCTCTTGGCTGCTCGGTGTAAGCAATGATCTTATCATAACCTGCCGGCACATCAAAAGTGGCAATGCCCTTTGTGTTATCCAGCTTTTTGTAAGGCCAGTAATGCCAGCCGATGTTGTTTTTCTCCAACACATCCTTAAACTGTTTTACCCACTCGTCCGTATTTTCCCCGGTTTCGCCGCAGTAGATCGGTACGTTGTATTTATCCCTGAAATCAATATAATCCTGTATAACTTTTTGGGTGGGCTCTGTCCAGTATTTGTGAAACTGGTAAACCAGCTTTGAATCAAACGGCGGACCGAAAACCTTAAAGTTGCTGTCCCATTGTGCACCTCCTAAAAACAGGATATGATTTTTATCAACGGCACGAATCGCCTTTGTTATTTGCTTAAACACCGGCTCAAGGTCAGGGTTAAAATCCTCCGCTTTAAAATAAGTAGCGATAGGCTCGTTTAACAGATCGTATCCCATTACGGTAGTTTCATTTTTATAATGAGCAGCAATCCGTTGCCAGATACTGGCTGTTTGCTCGCGCATGGCAGGGCTTTTAAACAAAAAAGGATAGCCCGAACCATCATCAATATTATCGCCGGTTTGCCCCCCGGGAGCGCAATGCATATCTAAAATAACATATAAACCTTCTGCCTTGCACCAGCCAATCACCCTGTCGAGCAGTTCAAATCCCCTGTTGGGATTGTTTTGGCCCATATAGTTTTGGGTTGTAAAAATTCGGTAATTAAAAGGGATA
>JAQNCM010000099.1 GCA_029237615.1 Mucilaginibacter sp. | reverse complement strand
GCCATTTTAATGATTTCGGCAATCCGCAGGTTGCTGCATTGCCCGCGCATTTAAAACAATTTATAGTAGATCAGCATTATGAACACTATACACCTGTTGACCAGGCGGTATGGCGCTATGTAATGCGACAAAACTACAGCTATCTTAAAGACGTTGCTTACTATCCATATATTCCGGGACTACAAAAGGCTGGCTTAACTATTGAATCCATTCCAAATCTACAGGAAATGAATGATGCACTGGCTAAAATTGGTTGGGGCGCCGTTACTGTTGACGGATTTATCCCCCCTGCTGCATTTATGGAATACCAGGCTTGCCGGGTACTGGTGATTGCAGCAGATATACGGCAGCTGAAACATATTGAGTATACGCCCGCGCCGGATATCATCCACGAGTCAGCCGGACACGCTCCAATCATTGCCGATAAGGATTACCATGAATACCTGAGCTATTTTGGCTCCATTGGTGCCAAAGCAATGTTTTCGGCACAGGATTTTGAACTATATGAGGCTATAAGGTACCTCTCTATATTAAAAGAAATGCCGGACGCCGACAAGGCGGAAATAAAAAAAGCAGAGGAATTGGTTGCGTACCGGCAGGAAAATATTGGTGAACCTTCAGAAATGGCCTTATTAAGCCGCTTGCACTGGTGGACCGTAGAATATGGATTAATCGGAACCCTCGACGATCCGAAAATTTACGGGGCCGGCCTTTTGTCGTCCATTGGTGAAAGTGTAAGCTGTATGAAAAGTGATATCAAAAAGTTACCTTATACCATTGATGCCGTTAATTATCCATTCGACATCACCAAAACACAGCCGCAATTATTTGTAACGCCAACTTTTCAAAACCTGATTGATGTGCTCGAAACCTATGCAAACACAATGGCTTTCAGGGTTGGCAGCAGCTATGGGTTGAAAAAGGCGATTGAAAATAAAAATACCTGCACAGTTGTTTACAGCTCGGGCTTGCAGGTCTCCGGCACCTTTACCGATTTTGTTGCCGATAAAGGCAACCAGCCAGCTTTTATAAAGGCAACTGGTCCATCGGCTCTGGCAATCAATAATAAGCAAATAAAAGGTCACGGAAAGGATTATCACCATGATGGTTTTAGTTCGCCTGTTGGAAAAATAAACGGATATGATAAACCGTTAGAAGATTTTTCTATCACTGAACTTGATGAGTTAGGCATAGAAAAGGATAAAAAAGTTAATTTTCAATTTGAAAGCGGTATTAGTGTTAATGGACAAGTACAGAAGATATATTCGTCAAATGGAAAAACCCAGCTGATAACTTTGGCTGATTGTACCGTTAGGGATAGTAAAGCCAATATATTATTTGACCCGTCATGGGGCGTTTATGACATGGCGGTGGGCGAAAAGATTACTTCTGTTTTTTGCGGCGCTGCCGATAAGGACGCATTTGTTGAAATACCGTACAAATCAACTACCGAAACGCACCACCCTTCTTATGATGCCGGTACCTTAGAGCTTCATCAACTATACCAGCAGGTACGTAACCGCAGGCATACAGGCGGCGATTTTGGTTTTCTAGGCAACGTATGGTTAAGGCTGCAAAAAAATCACCATGATGATTGGCTTTGTGCGCTGGAAATTTTGGAGATTTTGGAACATGAAGAAGCAGAGCATAACTTAGCGCTGGAAATAAGGGATTTTCTTGAGCAAAAAGCTAAAAGCGAACCCGAATACGGGAAATTAATAAATGATGGGTTATACCTGATAAAACATCCGGTTGAGCAAAAATTGGTGGTTTAATGATTTGTTTGTAACTTGAGTAGCGAACCCATTTATCTATGAATATTATTATAACAGGCGCAAGCAGCGGCGTAGGTTTTGAAGCTGCACTCGAATTAATTTTATCAGGCAAACACAAGGTAATAGCGCTTTCCAGGTCGCAGGATAAATTAGAGCGCCTGCTGGAAATTGCTCATGGCTTAAACCCAACGGCTGAGATATTTGCTTTAGCGTTTGATATTGTCCATGACGATTACGAAGGCTTACAACAATTTATCGGTACTAACTTCGATAACCAGGTAGATGTGTTGATTAACAATGCAGGGGTTTTGATCAATAAACCATTTACAAAATTACTGGAAATGGATTTTATAGAAATGCTGCAAAGTAATTTTATTGGCCATGTACGCATTATACAGGCGCTGATTCATTTAATGCCTGAGGGTTCACACATACTAAATATCGGGAGTATGGGCGGTTTCCAGGGGAGTGCCAAGTTTGCCGGCCTTTCTGCATATTCAGCAAGCAAGGCAGCACTGCATAATTTAACTGAATGCCTCGCAGCGGAATTGGCCGAGCACGAAATAAAAGTAAATTGCCTGGCACTCGGCTCAGCACAGACCGAGATGCTTGAAAAAGCATTTCCAGGTTACGTTTCTCCGGTCATGGCTTTTGAAATGGGAAAATATATTGCCGATTTTGCGGTTACAGGTCACAGGTTTTTTAATGGCAAGGTGCTGCCGGTTGCTGTAAGTACACCTTAATTAGTTGATTAAGTTAATTTACAAAAGCGATAAAAAGCTGGTTGTTATCTAAAACAAAATTTTAGTTAGATTAATTTTACCTAAAGGCTAACTAACCAGTTAATTCCAGCTCAATCAACAGCATCAATTGGCTAACAACTAATATAAAATACAGGTAATTTTTTCTATATTTAGACAAACCTTTACAAGCCGATACGAAAATGGATGCCACCCTCTCTTTTCTATTAAATCAATCAAAGGATTTTTTTTGTGCGGTAGATAAGAATGGCCTCGTGAGGCATACCAATGCTGCCTTAAGAAAATCATTGGGCTACTCAGAACAGGAAATAACCGGTAAGCAGATCAGTTCTTTTTTTCACCCGGCAGATCTAAAGAGGAAAGATGAGGTATTAAACCAATTGTATCAAAAAAAAGAAGTAACTGATTATGAATGCCGCATAAAGGCTATTGATGGCCGTTATTATAATATTAAATGCTCTCTTATTTTTAATCCGGCGGATGAGTTGGTATACGCTACCGGAACCAACTTAACCAATAAGCTCGATACAGCAAGCCAAAGTAATATCACCGATAATATTCAACATATTATTCAAAGCTTTAGCGAAGGCTTTTTTATCATCGATGCTAGCTGGCAAATCATCGCTTTTAATCCAGCATTCCAGGCCATCACAGGCTTAAAGGCCAGGCAAATTCAAAACCTCAACTTTAAAAATCTGCATACCCTTGGGATCACTCCGGATGTAACAACTGAACTTGAAAACGCATTTAAAGGAAATGTCTCCGGTCAGGTACAATATTTTAACGCTTATTTTAAAAGATGGCTGCGTATTAATATTTATCCTTATAAAAACGAAGTGGTAGTTTTTATAAGAGATATTACAAATGTAAAAATACAGCAATTGGTGCTGGCGCTTGAAAAAAAAGTACTTGAGCTGCACGCCACCGGGAACTATTCTTTATCTCAAACCATTACTGAGTTGCTAAAAGGGATCGAAGAAATATTTCCGGATATGATATGTTCCGTTCTGGAATTAGATGAAAAGCAGGAGCGGTTGTTTCATCTCTCGGCCCCGAGGTTGCCCGATGAATATTGCATCGCTATAAATGGCACAGCAATAGGCCCAAAAGCGGGCTCCTGCGGCACAGCAGCCTATCACCGCAGCCAGGTTATTGTGAGCGACATCGAAAAAGATCCGCTATGGGATGATTACAAGGAACTCATCCGTCCATACGGATTGAAAGCGTGTTGGTCCACGCCGATAATAAGTGCAGACAGCGCCCATGTGTTGGCTACTTTTGCAGTTTATTATAAAACCACAAGAGAACCTAAACCGGATGAATTAAATATCATATCGCGCACCGCAAACATTCTACGTATTTTAATCGAAAATAAAAGATCCCTTGAGCATGTTAAAGAACAAAACGCAAGACTACAAGAGATTGCATCTATCAGTTCGCACGAAATTAGAAGGCCCGTCGCTACTATTTTAGGGTTGGTGAACCTGTTTGATCCAAACAACCTTAATAATCCATTAAACAAGGAAATCATCAACCATCTTGATGTAACAGCAAAAGAATTAGACAGCGTAATTCATGCCATTATTGAAAAGACAATTTATTTAAAAGGTGAGGGTTTATAATTTGATCTATAAGGTTGATTGAGTAGGACAAGCTATTTTTTTAAGAATATAAGTAGCACAGCGAGTGTAGCACCCACTGGCCTATCCAAAAAATAAAGATCCATTTAATGGTATCGGCTTTGGTTTCACTAATTTCTTTGCTAAGGTCATATTTAACTTTCGCAAGATCATTTTTTTGAACCAATGTTTCGATAGCTGCTTTCACTTTATTTTTTAATAAATAATAATGCTACACCTATCATTGCACCAACTTGTCCTATCCAAAAAATAAACATCCATTTAATAGTATCAACCTTGGCTTCACTGATTTCATTACGGATACTTGCAATGTCATCTTTTGTAGCTAATGTTTTAATGGTTGCTTCCACTGAACGTTCAGTTTTATTGTCGATATATTTAAACATTGACTCCGTAGTATCATTACCTAACTTATCAGATAACAATCTATATAACCGGGCAATTTCTTCTGCTTCTAAGTACATAACAAATATAATGATAAAGGTTTAAGTTTCAATAGTTGATCAGGCTGGATTAGGTTGATTGAGCAAGTGGTTGATGAAGGTTTTCCTTTCTGTTACTCACTCAATCAATTTTACCCTATCAGCAGCCAACTATGCCCGGCTGCCAAGCTTCATAAATTCATTTACCACTATTTCGCAGCTGTAACGTTTAATACCATCTTTATCGGTATAGTTGCGATTGGCTAGTTTGCCTTCTATGGCAACTTCATCCCCTTTTTTAAGATAATCGCCTGCAAGTTTGGCTTGTACGTCCCACAAAACGAGGTTGTGCCACTGCGTTTCTGTCACCTTTTCTCCTTTGTCGTTTTTGTAGCTTTCGTTGGTTGCCAGCGAAAGGCGGGCTAATTTTTTGTTGTTGTCAAAACTCTTCACTTCGGGATCCATACCCAGGTTACCTACCAGGCGTACGCTGTTTTTTAATGTATTCATGTTGCTAAAAATTAATTATGTTTTTAATTGACGATACAAAGGTGTGGACGGAAATCTATCTTACCCGGTTAATAACCATTTATAACCGACAATTTCCGTTTGTAACCGTTTGCAAACGGATAATATTTTATTTACCTTTAATCCATGAATGAAGAAAGAGCTTGCCTTGATTGCGGCACAGCCCTGCATGGCCGGGCAGATAAAAAGTTCTGTAATGATCTTTGCCGAAACAATTATAATAATCAGCTTAACAGCAGCAGTTATAACCTGGTACGTAATATTAATAACATCCTCCGGCGTAACCGCAGGATACTGGAAGAGTTGAATCCGACGGGAAAAACAAAAACCACGCGTAAAAAACTTTCAGCAAAAGGCTTTGATTTTGAATACCATACCCGAAGTTATCAAACTCAAAGTGGAAAGACTTACCAATTTTGCTATGAATATGGCTATCTGCCTTTAGAGGGCGATGAATTTTTGCTGGTAAAGAGAGAAGCGGAATGATTTATTATAAAAAGATGAATGGTCATCAGCAATTCATTTTCTTGTTCCGCCCCTGCTTAACCAGATGGACTGCTTACAAAACCAATCAAAGCCTTATCTTTGTCTGGTTATATGATTATTCAGCAATTTTACGATAAAGGTTTGGCCCATGCTTCTTATGCAGTGATCCGGACCGGAAAAATGATAGTGATTGACCCTGCCCGGGATCCGCAGCCTTATTATGATTTTGCAAGCCAGCATGACGCCGATATTACGGGCGTTATCGAGACGCATCCTCATGCCGATTTTGTAAGCTCGCACCTGGAGATTCATAAAACGACCCGAGCGGTTATATATGCAAGCAAATTGGCAGGTGCCGAATATCCCTATGAAAGTTTTGACGATGGCGACGAATTGATGCTGAATGATATTAAACTGAAAGCTATTAACACTCCCGGCCATTCGCCCGATTCTATCTGCGTTTTGGTAACTGATGAAGATGGAAAAGACACGGCCTTGTTTACAGGTGATACCTTATTTGTAGGCGATGTGGGCCGCCCCGACCTGCGGGAAAATGTAGGCAATATCACCGCTAAAAAAGAAGCTTTGGCGCGGCAGATGTATCATTCTACACGAGACAAATTAATGAAACTGCAGCATAATATTGTAGTTTACCCTGCCCATGGCCCCGGATCTTTGTGTGGCAAAAAAATAAGCCCCGATCTGCAAAGCACAATCGGGCGCGAATTGCGCGAGAACTACGCACTGCAATTAATGGATGAACTGGCCTTTGTTGAAACCCTTACCCGTGACCAGCCTTTTGTACCTAAATATTTTGGCCACGACGTTGACATCAACAAAAAAGGTGCGCCGGGCTTTAAGGAAAGCATTGATGCAATTTTAAGAATTGACAATCATACCGCCCTGGAAAATAATATCCTGGTAATTGATACCCGCCCGAACGATGAATTCAGGAAAGGTCATGTAAAAGGCGCTATTAATTTGCAGGATGGAGAAAAGTTTGAAACATGGTTGGGTTCTATTATTAATCCTGATGAACAGTTTTATTTAATTGCCGCTAGCGAAACAGACCTGGATCTGGCAATAAGTAAAACAGCCAAAATCGGCTATGAGCAAAACGTCAAAGCTGCGTTATTGACGCCTGTTAAAGCCAAAGAAACATCGCCTGAGCTTGATTTAAGTAATTTCAAAAAACATCCGGAAAGTTATACGATAATTGATGTACGCAACGGCAATGAAACGGCAAACGGCCTGTTATTTAACCACGCCATCAATATTCCCTTGCCCGAACTACGTGAACGGATAAACGAGATCCCGGCAGGTAAGCCGCTGGTGGTGCATTGCGCCGCAGGTTACCGGTCAGCAGCGGCAGCCAGCATTATAGCTGCCAAAATTAACATTGTACCTGTTTATGACCTGGGAGAAGTTATTATTGAAATTAGCCAGCGTGCCGTTGTTCATAGCTAATAGTGAACATTCACAAATCATTAACCCATCAATCAGGCTATGAACTCCGAGCTTAAAATAGTTAAAACAGCCGATGGTTCAAATACCATATTTAACCCTTTGGTTGGAGAAAACTATCATTCTATCCATGGCGCATTACAGGAAAGCAGGCACGTATTTGTAAATGCAGGTTTAAATTATTTTTTAAATCGAATTCCGGAAGTCTCCCCTACCGGGGGAGATTTAGAGAGGGCTGCTGTTTCCATCTTAGAAGTAGGATTTGGAACCGGGCTGAATTTTCTATTAAGCGCTGATTTTTGCAGCGGGAAAGAAATCAATCTAAATTATACAGGTATTGAAGCTTATCCGCTAAGCCCGGATATGATTAGCCAGACAGGATATGATGAATATATTTCGCCTGAAACCTGGAAAAACTTCCTTGAAAAATACGCTGACAGCTTAACAAATAAAATCTCGCTAAACCCTTATTGCAAACTGCTAACTGCTAACTGCAGACTACTTGAATTTCAATCAGACCAACAATATGATATTATTTATTTCGATGCTTTTGCAGTCGGCCATCAGCCAGAGATGTGGAATGAAGCGGCTATTGGTCACACGGCGAGCTTTTTAAAACCAGGCGGCGTGTTTGTCACCTATGCCATAACCGGCAATCTTAAACGTTCCTTAAAAGCTTTGGGTTGTAAGATAGAAAAAATACCCGGCGCAGCCGGTAAAAGGGAGATGTTGAGGGCGGTAAAGCTGAACTTCTGATTGATCTGACGGCACTCCGTTAATTTATAGTCGGGCATAGCGATAAATTAGTTTTTATATGGCTAACCGGTTATTATCTATCTAATAAAATTACGAAAAATTGATTGAAGACGACCGCTATTTTCAAAGCATATTCTGTATTTCGAACTTCTGGTCTTTCCGACTTTCCGACTTAAATCCTATTTTTACCGCAAATAATATCTATGTCACTAATACCCCCATCAACAGCACCAACACCCGAAACAGCTTTCACAAGGTTGCTTACCATTATGGATGACTTGCGGCTTAATTGTCCCTGGGATAAAAAACAAACATTGGAAAGCCTGCGTCACCTAACCATAGAGGAAACTTATGAGCTGTCGGATGCCATACTGAGCGGCGATATGCCTGAGATAAGAAAGGAGTTGGGTGATATTATGCTTCATCTTGTTTTTTATGCAAGGATAGCTTCAGAAACCAACGATTTTGACATTACCGATGTGCTTAACGGAATTTGCGATAAGCTGGTAAACCGCCATCCGCATATTTACAGCGATGTTAAAGTGCAGGATGAAAACGATGTTAAGCGGAACTGGGAACAGATAAAGTTAAAAGAAGGCAACAAATCGGTGTTGGGTGGTGTGCCTGCGTCATTGCCTGCGCTGGTGAAAGCGTCACGCATCCAGGAAAAAGCCAGGGGTGTTGGCTTTGACTGGGAAGAAAAAAGCCAGGTTTGGGCAAAAGTAGAAGAAGAATTGCAGGAGTTCAAAAACGAGTTCAATGCGGAAGACGAAAGCACCATCGATCATGAAAAAGCCGAAGGTGAATTTGGTGACCTTCTTTTTTCGTTGATCAATTATGCCCGTTTTATAAACATTAACCCTGAAGACGCTTTAGAAAAAACCAACCGTAAATTTATAAAACGCTTCCAGTACCTCGAAAACAAGGCAAAAGAAAACGGCAAACAATTACATGACATGAGCCTTGCCGAAATGGATATATTTTGGGAAGAAGCGAAAAAAATATAAAAATTTGTTTCAGTGAAATATTGACGCGCGTTGTTGCGTTTATTATCGAACCAACGTATTCAAACTAAATAAATAAGAATATGAAACCACAATTACTTTACTTTTCATTATTAATAGTTGTATTAGCAAGCGGATGTTTTAGCAATAAAAGCAGCGCCCCTGCCCCTGTAATTCCTTCAGGCACTTTTAAAGGTCAATTCAGGCGTGTGCATTTAAATCAATCAACAGCAAAACGGGATACCTTGTCGGCAAATATTATACTTACCATGAATACCGCTACGGGCTATTCAGTTACAGGTGATACTACCAAATTGCATGCCGGCAGCTATGGCGGTTACGCAATATCGTCAAATTTAATTCAATTTAATGATCTCACCTACTCTGCTTCGGCCCCGCAAACCAAAATACATTTGGCCGGAACTTATCAGTACTATTATGACGGCATTATTTTTCAAATGGTAGGTTATAGTGCACTCGACACACTTGCCTATCAATATGATCTGACAAAATCAAATTAAGTATTGTTAGGGTCGGTTAATTGCTTACTTACAATTAACCAGGCCCTACCCGTGGGGATGCTACAACTAATTTTCAATTAGTTGTAGCATCCCTATTCTTTTCTCCGTAAGGATAAAAACAATAAATTTAGATTGAATTAAATACACTTAATGCATCACTCCCGGGGCATTACTGATGACGAAATTATCAGTCAGTGCAAAACAGGAAATTTAAAATACCAGGAAATGCTGTATAGGCGCTTCTATGGCTATGCTATGGGTATAAGTTTGCGTTATAGCTTAAACCGGGATGATGCACTAGAGGTTGTAAATGATGGTTTTATAAAAATATTTAAGGCTATAAATAATTTTAAAAGCGATAAGCCTTTTAAAGCGTGGCTCCGAACCATTATGGTTAACACTGCAATAGACCGCCGGCGAAAGGATTTAAAATTTCAGATGAACACCGACATTGAAAGCGCAATAACAATAGGTAGTGCCGCATATGCTATTGAAAACCTGAATGCACAGGATATTTTAAATCTGATGAAGGAATTACCTCCCATACAACTTACCATATTTAATTTATATGAGATTGATGGATACAACCATGATGAGATTGCAGGGATGTTATCAATACCGTCGAGTTCATCAAGGGTTTATTTGAGCAGGGCTAAAGAAAAATTAAGGAGTTTACTAAGAGCAGAAGCACAGAATCATGGATGATCCGTTGGATAAAGAGTTAAAGAACCACATAAAGGAGGTGTTCGATAATTTCGACGACACTTCTGCCGACGAAGGTTGGTTGCAGCTCAGAAAAAAATTTCCGGAAGAGCAATCAAAGCGACGGGCCGCCGCATGGCTGTGGTGGGGTTCCGCTGCTGCCGTTTTATTCGTGTTTTTTGGCATTGGAATCTGGGTATTTAACAAACAAGCAGTGCTCGAAAAATTCTCTTTTAAACCATCAAAAGCTGAACAATCACACCAAATAACGCCTCAAAAAATTCAACATAACACCATTCGCAAAGATACTTTGGGGAAGATGACGCTATCAAACAACCAAACGTTAGCGAATAATAACAAACATGTTAATAACGTACCTCCTACCTATCCAAAGGGAACAGCGTATTTAAATCTTTCACCTAAAGTAAACAAGCCTGCAAAACAGGGAACAGGTTTAAGTTTAGCGTCGAATAAATCAATTGCAGCGAAGCAACCGGTTGTTAAAAACATGCCTGACAACCAGAAGACAGCCATTACAGATAGCCCCGGCAGACAACTGATGGCTAAAATTAATCCAACTACCGCTGTTACCGGTCAGGAAGCGATTGAACAGAAACCGGCAGAAACTGACAATCCAGCTACGGCAAATGCGAACGCAATAAAGGTTATACCCCAGCCTGCTGCAAAATCATTGGCTTCGGTATTTGCCGCAGAAAAAAAGGAAAAGCCGTTAAAAAATATCGAAGAGCCTAAAAAAACCAGCAAAAAGGTGCATTTTGGCATATATGCTGCCACCTATTTTAATTATGCCAAAGGCAGCAACAACCAGGTGAATGTTGGAGCAGGCTTCACTTCAGATTTTGTCATTAATAAAAACTTAAAATTAGTTACGGGCGTGGCAATTGCACAAAACACTTTAAACTTCAACGGTTCGGTGCCTACGGCTGCTGCTGTCGCCCAGGATAACTATTATCCGGCTTCTATTAAAGCTGCCGCCACTTTTGCAGGCAACGCCAGTATGGGTATTGCTGCTCTCCCATCATTCAAAAACTATAACGCTAACCTGGTTGGATTAGATATTCCTTTAAACCTCAAATATGAATTCAACCCCAAAAAGGGAGACACTTATATTATTGCCGGTGTAAGTTCAGGAACGTTTATTAATGAAGCCTATTCTTACCAATATAATTACCCATCCTTCAATACTGCTGCCACCCAGCAAACCGTAGGGCAAACAACTACTAAAAGCTTTAACAGTTTTTACTTTGCAAAAACACTTAATCTGGCTTTTGGATTGGGTTACCCGATGGGCAAAAATCACATGGTGGTTGAGCCCTTTTTAAAATATCCGCTACAGGGATTGGGCGCGCAGCAAATACGGTTTGGCGCCGGCGGATTAAACCTGAAATTCAATTTTCAAACCTCAAAAAACAAATAAGTCCTGGCGAATTAAGAAATTTTAAGGTCGCTTTTACTTGAACCTGATTGCTTTTACCGGGGTGATCCTGGTTACCAGCATAGATGGGCCTATCATTACCAGCAGGCAGATAATCAGCGTACCGATATTCAGTAATACCATATCCAGCCAGTAAAATTGTACAGGGACAAAATTCATGTAGTAGGATGCCTGTTCAAGCTTAAAAAAATGAGAGCGGTATTGAAAATAGCCGCAGCCAAAGCCAAATAAATTACCAAGTAACATTCCCAGGCCAATAAGATAAAAGGCATTATATAAAAATACTTTTTGGATAGCCCAGTTATTAGCCCCCATCGCTTTTAAAATCCCAATCATGGTAGTTCGTTCCAATATCATGATCAGCAGGGCCGAGATCATATTAATTACGGCAACTATTATCATTAATCCCAAAACAACCTTCGTGTTTCCATCAAGCAAACCCAGCCACGAAAATATGACCGGATAAGTATCCGTTACCGTGTAAGATTTAAGCTTAACAGGTAAAATATTATTGATTGAATTATTGGCTTCATCCAACCGGTTAAAATCAGCTATCTTAATCTCATATCCGCCAATTTGATCGGGGTTCCAGTTATTGAGCCTGTTAATTAATGAAATATCGCCTACAACGTAAGTTTTATCTACATCCTCAATTCCTGAGCTATAAATGCCGGTGATTGTAAAAGGCCTTACCCTTAACGGCTCCTGTACAAAATACATTAAAATCTTATCACCAACCTTTAACCGTAAACGGCTGGCAATAACCTGCGAGATCAGTAATTGTTTTTTTGCTTCGGCAGTGTCCTTAAAATTAATAACATGGCCGGTTAACATATTTTTGGCGAGGAATGTCCAGTCGTAAGTTTTATCAACTCCTTTCAGTTCTACACCCTCAATTTCACTTTTTGATTTGATTATACCCGGCTTAGTGGCAAAAGGCATTACCCCGGTAATAAGCGGCAGGCGCTGCGCTTTTTTAACGAAATCGGGATCAGCCTGGAAGGGTGAGTTTTCGTAAGAGTTGTTCAGGTCGATTTTAACCACCTGCAAATCGCCCGAAAAACCGCGTACTTTTTCCCTGATCTCCTGTTTAAAGCCACGCACTATAGCCAATGACAATATCATTACCCCAAGGCCAAGCATAATACCAATAATAGCTATGCGTACAATTAATTTTGAAAATGTACGCTTAGACTTGAATGTTATACGGTTAGCTATAAAATAGGCGAAACTCAATGCGATGCAGATTTTTTGTACCTTCGCAAATATGCGGTTTTGCCATTAAAAACCGGCATTTTTAATTTCTTTTAACTACCTATTATGATAAAGTCAGGTATTCTTTTCACTTGCATATTCCTAACCTGTTTACTTTCGGGCGCGGCACAAAGCACGAAAAAAATTGCGAAGCCGGCTGATAAACGTTTACAAGAACAAAATAATATAATTACCGGTGCAGATCAAACCAATCTCTATTTCGGCTACCTGAAAGGAAAAAACATAGGGATGGTGGTCAATCAGACTTCAGTAATAGGTAATAACCTTACGCTTAGCGTTGATAGCTTTATAAAGGCAGGAATTAAAGTAAAAAAGATATTCGGGCCTGAACACGGTTTTAGAGGCGACGCCAGTAACGGCGCTGATGTAAACAACAGCACCGATGCCAAAACCGGTATTCCGGTGATTTCATTGTATGGCAATAAACATTATAAACCCACCCCTGCAGACCTGCAAGGAATTGAGTTGATGGTATTTGATATACAGGATGTTGGGGCCCGTTTTTACACCTATTTGTCAACGCTGCAATATGTTATGGAGGCTTGCGCCGAAAACAATATTGAATTAATGATACTGGACCGTCCCAATCCAAATGGATTTTGTGTAGATGGCCCTGTACTTGACACAGCCTTCCGTTCGTTTGTGGGATTAAATCCTATACCAATTGCGCACGGCCTTACCTTGGCGGAATATGCGCAGATGATGAACGGCGAAGGCTGGTTAAAAAACCATGTTCAATGCAGGTTAAAGATCATTAAGGTGGCAAATTATACCCATAAATCAAGTTATAAATTACCGGTTAATCCTTCGCCGAATTTAAACACGGAAAAATCTATTTTACTTTACCCGTCAGTATGCTTATTTGAAGGCACCACCCTTAGCCTGGGGCGGGGCACTTTGTTTCCCTTTTTACAGATAGGTCACCCCGCTTTAGCAGGGAAATACAGTTTTTCCTTTACCCCGGTAAGCATCCCGGGGATGAGTGAAGATCCACCGCAAAAAAATAAAACCTGCTATGG
>JAQNCM010000098.1 GCA_029237615.1 Mucilaginibacter sp. | reverse complement strand
CCGCTTTTGTTTTGAGGGATTTTTGCCTTTGAAAAAAGGCCGGCAAACCCGTTACAAATTTTTAGCAAGTGAAGAACGCACCATTATACTTTATTAGTCGCCGCACCGTTTGTTAAAAACACTCGATGAAATGGCAACTTATTTTGGTGCCGACCGACAAATATCGGTATCACGGGAGCTGACGAAAATGTTTGAGGAAACAGTTAGGGGAACAGTTACTGAGGTGAAAACTTATTTTGAAACACACCCGGTAAAAGGAGAATTTGTGATATGTTTGGCCGGAGCCCCGCCAAAGCCTTCTTCAAAAGAAAGGGATTAAAGTAATTTATGGCGGTTTCTAATTTATATCAAGTTTAAAGTTGTCTCCAAATGAGAGGACTTAAATGATACTTATGAAAAAAAATATTCTTCTATCTGTTCTTTCCGGTTTATTGTTATGGATCGCGTGGCCGCCAACACCTTATTCTACATTTTTATTGTTCGCGGGATTGGTACCCATGCTGGTTGCAATTGAAAACATCATTCAATCAAATTACACAAAAAAGGGGAAGAAGATATTCGGTACCGCATTTATTGGGTTTTTCATTTGGAACACGTTATCTATTTATTGGGTTTACAATGCCTTAAAAATGGTTGGCGAGGTGGTGGCGCTGCCGATATCGTTAATACCTTACTCGTTAGCGCCATTGTTAATGGCAACTGCCTGTCTGCTTTATTACCGCTTAAGAAAAGTTACCACCCGTAACTGGAGTTTATTTGGCCTGGTTAATTTTTGGATAGGATATGAATACCTGCATCAAAGCTGGCCCCTTGCTTTCCCGTGGATGACCCTCGGAAACGGGTTTTCTGTTGCACATCAATGGGTGCAATGGTATGAATATACAGGAGTGTATGGCGGCACCGTTTGGATATGGATTTTAAATATCCTGCTATTTTTAATTTATACCGGGTTGCGGGAAAACGAGAACAAACAGCTTCGATTAAAACTCATTTCAGCGTTTGTCCTTACGTTAGTATTGCCACTCAGTTTTTCTTCATACAGGTATTATAGCTATAACGAGCAGCGCAATCCATCAAATATTGTGATTGCTCAACCTAATATCGATCCGTATGGAAAAGAAACCACCATACCCGCTTACCGGCAGGTGAGTATATTAACCCATATTTCCGATTCATTGGGACAAGCAAATACTGAATTTTTTATATGGCCTGAAACTGCAATACCTGATGCATTGAATGAGGATAACATCCGCACAAATGCTTTTTTTTTACAGGCACAGCATTTTTTAAATAAATATAAAAACGGTAACCTGATAACCGGAGCTGAAACTTTTAAGGTGTATAATAACCGGGCTACAGCAACAGCCCGCTCATACGGCCCGCAGGGCGGGCAATTTTATGATACCTTTAATGCGGCTACAAATATTGAAAACTCAGCCGAGGTTCAGTTTTATCATAAATCAAAACTTGTACCTGGTGTAGAGTCTTTACCGTTTGAGCACCAGCTTTCATTTTTAAAACCGGTATTTGAGCATTTAGGCGGTGCAACAGGCAGCTATGTCAGCCAGGCCGAACCGGGCGTATTCTATTCTCAAAGCGGTATAGGGGTAACTCCTGCCATTTGCTATGAATCCATTTGGGGCGGGTGGATAGCAGAATCGGTAAAAAAAGGGGCACAGTTTATTGCTGTTATTACCAATGATGGCTGGTGGGAGGATACACCCGGAAAGGATCAGCACCTTGATTACGCAAAGCTTCGTGCGATTGAAACGCGCAGATGGGTGTGCCGTTCGGCAAATACCGGTATCTCCGCTTTTATCAATCAACGCGGCGATGTGGTACAGCACACAAAATGGTGGGTTAAAACAGCTATAAAGCAGGATATTAACCTTAATTCGGACATTACATTTTATGTACGTTATGGCGATTATATCGCAATAGCAGGAAGCTTTTTGGCGTTGTTGGGAATATTATTTATTGTTTTCAGGATGTTTGTAAGAAAAAGAAATTTAAACTTCCCGGCCTAAAATAAATGTAAGCAGATCATGTATAGGCTGTTTAATTATCTTGCCTATATGTATCCCATTTTCTTTACATATTTCTTTCAGTTCATCTGCAAAAACATAGGCTATTGAGCCAACAAAATTGCATTTGTATTTATGGTATTGAGGATACGACTTAATATTGGTTTCAATAAATTCAATTAGTCCCCTGCGTAACAGGCTTTGGGCATATTCCGAACTCCTTATTTCGCTCATAAACCTTGTGAACGTAGCGAGGTATGAATTGGCATTAGATGTTTGATAAACGTTTTTAATAACAATTTCTTTGTTAAGACCATATTCGTTATCAAATTTAACGCTTATTTCGTGTGGCATTTTGCCGTATAGAAAGTCAGTGATTAATGCTTTTCCAAACCAGGTGCCAGCACCTTCGTCACCCAAAACAAAACCAAGACCATGTTGACCGGGATGGATATCTTCGCCGTCAAAAAAAGAAATATTAGAGCCTGTTCCTAAAACGCAGCAGAGCCCTTTCTCGTGCCCGCAGGTAGCATATGCACAACCTAAAAGGTCACTGTCAATGCTTATGTATGATTTGGTAAATAATTGGCTAAGGGCATTTGAAACAATTTCGTGCCTGTCCGGACTGGAGCAACCCGCTCCAAAAAAATAAATCTCTGCAATATCGGGCGCGTAGGCTGTCAAATCGGTAGCCTGGTCCTGAAGTATTTTTACAATCTCTTTTTCTGATAAAAAATAAGGGTTGAGCCCGGCAGTTCTAAATTGCTTCACTTCATCGGTCGAAAGCTTCAGCAACCAGTCTGTTTTTGTGGAACCGCTGTCTGCCACTAAAATCATTGACAAAGTTCTTCGAGTGCTTTTTGTGTAAGTGGTTTGTGAATAAACTGTGTGATATATTTATTATCTGTGGATTTTCTTAGATCGAGCGGATCAAGAGAAGAAGACAACATAAATATCTTTATGTCTTTTTTATCCATGTCCATATCAATTTTATCGTATTCATCCAAAAACTCAAAACCGCTCATTAAAGGCATTCGCACGTCCAGGAAAATAACATCAGGTTTTACTGTGCCGTTTTTTAAAGAAGTGATTGCTTCAGTCGCAGAACGAACAACAATAATTTGCTCGGCAAAGTTACCACCTTCTAAAATTTTACGTGTTACAAAGTTATCGATGTAATTATCATCAATTAACAAACAGGTTTTAAAACAGACAGTCATTGCGTTCAAAAATAGCTTTTTAAACTAATTTAAAAAATTTAAAAAACATACTTAATAAAAAATAATATTGAATCTTTATTTATGCTTCGTTTAGTTCCGGTATCAACCATTTTACAACATGCTCCTGTTACTTACATTAAAAAAAATTATTATTGTGAGTTAATAAATTGATACTTAAAAAAAGTATTGATATGTAACTTGTTAGTTTTTAAAACTGGTCTTCTAAATGAGAAAAATTAAATTAGCCATCCCTTTTTTTTGTACGTTAATACTTTTTATGGACAATTCAATAAGCAAGGCAGCCGGCGCTGTCCGGATTTCATATACCGTTACTTTCCCCGAAGCGCAGGCTCACTACGTTGATGTAGAAATGAACATTGCGGGGCTCAAACAAAATACCTTCGATATTAAAATGCCGGTATGGACGCCCGGTTCCTACCTGGTAAGGGAGTTCGCAAAAAATGTGGAATCATTCGGCGCCAGTGCTGATGGCAAAATTATTTCATTCTCAAAGATTACCAAAAATAGCTGGCGCATCCACACTGCCGGGCTTGCCGCGGTAACCGTTAAATACCGGGTTTATTGCTTTGAAATTTCGGTACGCACCAGCTTTGTTGATGCCTCACATGCTTTCCTGGCAACTACAGGTATTTTTATGTATCCTGATAAAATGTTGCACCAACCATCAACTGTTCATATTGTTCCCTATTCCGGATGGACAAAAGTATCAACCAGCCTTGACGAAGTAAATGGTGATCCTTTTACCAGACATGCGCCCAACTATGATATATTATTTGATTCGCCTATTGAGGTAGGGAGCCAGGATGTATTTGAATTTGATGCAGCAGGCGTAAAATATGAAGTAGCCATGGTAGGCGGCGGCAATTATGACAAAGAAAAGCTGAAGGTGGATATGGCTAAAATTGTTATGCAGGAAACTGCCGTTTTTGGTGAGAATCCTAACAAACGATATGTTTTTTTAGTGCATAACTACCTGCGCGGCGGTGGAGGACTGGAGCATTTAAGCTCAACTACGTTAGGTGCCTCACGTGATGCCTATGCCAATGAAAGCGGCTATCATAACTTTTTAAGTTTGGTTGCACATGAGCATTTTCACCTATGGAATGTGAAACGTTTGCGCCCCATTGCTTTAGGGCCTTTTGATTACGATAAGGAAAATTACACTACCGATTTATGGATTGCTGAAGGCTTTACTGCTTATTATCAGAATATTATTTTACGGCATGCGGGCCTCACTACGCCGGCTGGTTATTTAGATGCTGCAGCAGGAGAAATTAATGGTTTGGAAAATCAACCGGGCGCCAGGATACAGCCTTTGGCCGA
>JAQNCM010000477.1 GCA_029237615.1 Mucilaginibacter sp. | reverse complement strand
AGCTGCTTCAGGCTCTTGATGTAGCCGTTGTGGAAAAACTCCTTCTGGAAGTAGGGACCAGGAGCCTCTGTAGTAGGACACCGTGGCGGTGCAAGCCCCACATCGCGCGCCGTAGACGTCTGCATTTTGCCGTCCGACGTTGATGCAAATTTCCTCCACGATATATTCGGGTTGGGAGCGGAACCGAAACCGCTTCTCAGGAAAGTACCCAGACCGAAATCGGTGTAGGTGAAACCTGCGGGATTGGGCGTGAAGCCGAAGGAATCCGGTGTGGTCTCGTAATAGAAGGCATCCCTGGGATTCTTGGGAATACCGAGGTTGGCCGACCCGAAGCAGGTGAACAGAGGTGCTGTATTTGCTTCTGCACCGGTGTCTGAGCTGTTCGGAAGTTCTCCTTCTGGCGGGGGTGGTGTAGGGGCAGTTGACCTGCCGTCCAGATGACACGAGTTGCAGTTCCCTCGGCCACGAAACAGGTCGTACCCGGCCTTCTCATCTGCTGTCAGCGTGTACGTGCCTTTCAGGAAAGCGTCAAATTTCGAGGTGAAAGGACTGACAGACTCACCGTGCTCGAAGGCACTGATCGACTGCGCCCAGTGATCATAAACTTGATTCGATCGGGTACGGTCAGTCGGACTGAGCGCAACTTGCGTGGCGCTCCCGCCAACATTCGGCATGGCGCATATCTGCGCAGTGTCGGGAGGGAAATTGATCGCGAACGATCCCTTTCCCCATACCTCCTCAAAAAGCGGTCGGTATGTAGCCAGTGAAAGCTTGTACGTAATGCAGGCGGTGTCAGAGTTGCCCATCTCCAGAGGATCGACTGGAGGAAACTGGGCTTGCTCGGCATCGGGAGCCCTCAGCAGGTATCCGGTTGCGCGCGAATCCCAGAAATTCCCGCCAAAAAAGGCGCCCTGGGTCGTGTTATAGAAGAGTGGAGGGAAGTAGCTCGAATACGTATATCTCTGCGCTGTGCGCTTGCCGGCCCTGAAGTGAAAGGATCCCGGATACGCGATCATAGTCAGATTCACCGACGGAATCGGCCCGCTAAAGCCAGCGTACGGCATGTGGCACGACGCGCAGGCTTGATCCTTCAAGGGTGAGATGTTCTTGTCGTAATTCATGAGCTTGCCGAGTACCTCCACTGAGGCAACTCCGGTGTTCTGTAGTATCGGCGGATTCCCTGTCAGCGTCGGAGGCGCTAACGCGTGCCACTGGCCAACAGCTTCATTTTCGATGAAATCCACCTCCCGCAGGACCCGTGCTACCTCGGAACTCACATCGGAAGGAAGAATTCCCGGCGGATACGGGTTGTAAACCGGGACAGACACGGCCTCAATCTGTCCGCGCACCACGTGGTTGGTAAACGCCATCGCGGCCACGATGCTGGCGAGGGCCGCCCCTGATGCCACGAGTCTTACTCGTCTCATGGGTTTCTCCTCTGAAATGAGCGCGTTCGGGGGGGCGGATGGGATCGCCGTGCGGGGGCAACACATGAGCAATCTCATGGTGCCGTTATCTATCTACCCGAAACAAGTTCTATGACAGGCCGCTATTCCCCCTCAAGGCAGGAGGGAATGGGGTCACGGACGGTTCGCAGGAACTAGCGACACCCGATTGTGAATACCCGAGTGCAGGATCACCAAACTAACTACGGCAGAAATAGTGATCCTGTCACTAGGGACTGTCAAGCCCCATCTCGATTAAATTAAATGGCATAAGTCACGACAATAGTGTGCGCCGCCGTCTAACCCAAAATTAGCTGCCCCAGGAAGACTGACGGATCACACTGCAGAAGTTACCCCGGTGAAAGTGGGGATCCTTGTCTGCAAGTACGTCTGCTTTTACATTTCCGAAGGTCGTCGCCGGTTTATGTTTGATGCCGTCGTAGAAGGCCTGAAGAATGTCTTCTTTGAAATGAGCTGTACGCGGAAATGCCTTCACCACCGCGTTGCGGTCGGAGTCTGTGAAGCTGGCGTAGTCGATACCAAGTACATCCATCTCCACTCCGGCCGTGACCAGGGCAACGACAGGATGCATGTACTGAGGAATGCCGGGTGTAGTGTGAAGCGCAATCGCTGTCCACACATGGTCGATATCCTGTTCAGAGACCTTATGACTCCGCAGGAACTCGCGCGCCGCATTGGCTCCATCCACTTCAAAGCGGTCTGCCTCGCTGCTGTAGCCGGCTACCAGGCCGATGTCGTGGAACATAGCGCCCGCGTAGAGAAGTTCTGCGTCGAACTTGACGCCGCGGCGCTGACCGGTCAGAGCGCCAAAGTAATAAACGCGGCTGGAGTGATTGAACAGCAGAGCCGGCTCTGTATCGTGAATGAACTCCGCGATTTCGCTGGCCAATGTACTATCCGGAACTCGGATGCCGGAGATGATTGCTGCTTGAGAAGCGTAGCTTGATAGGGTCACGGACGTCCTCCTGCGTGATTTGCTTACACCTCCACGCTAGAAGCTTCACCATGCGAATGCCACGACGGCCTTGCAGCAATTTAGGACATCCCCCTTCAGGAGACGGATGCCCGCGCCAGTGTGCTCCTGAAGCGATTGGCGTATTCGGCTGCGGTAACGCCGACCACACGAACAAAGGTCCGCCGCATCGCGTCTGCCGATTGAAAGCCGCAGGCGTCAGCTATCTCCTTAAGCCCGCGAGAGGAACTGTCGATAATCTGCTGCGCTGCTTCTACGCGCATGCGGTCGACGAACTGGCCGGGGTTCATCCCGGTCTCGCGCAGGCATACGCGGGTGAAATGGCGGGCACTCATGCCGACGCGCTCAGCCAGGGAATCCACCTTAAGATCGTCGCGGAGGTGTTGAAGCATCCATACCTGAAGCTCCCGCAATGGCTGGGAAGTGATGGCCTGATGCGAGAGCATATGGCTGTACTGGGCCTGTCCGCCCGGCCGCACAAGGA
>JAQNCM010000082.1 GCA_029237615.1 Mucilaginibacter sp. | reverse complement strand
ATTTAATTTTCAATTACTTGTGACGATTACCCAATTAATAGTTATAACGGCTATAGGTATCTTTAATATCCTTGCGCATTTCTAAAAAGCGGGCTAAAACTGTCTTTAAAAATTCTTCGTCCAGTATTTCGAATACACTGTTTACGCCGTCGAGTAAATCGGCCTCCGCAATTTTGTAGGTCTGTTCCAGGTTGCCTTGTTCTATCTTCACAATAAATTTCCGGTTCATATTCAGGATGGAAATTTTAAAATCGGGGTGGGGTAGTTCTGCGATAATTCTCATGGTAAAAATTCGATAAATCTATTATCTCAACATCATTGCTAAATAAAAGATTAAATATGAGATTTTCCTTATTAACTTTCCATACGGCATTGTTATTTTTGCGCTATGGCAGAGGATTTAAAAATAACCGTATCAGCCAATAAGGCCGAACAATACCAATCATTAATTCCGCAAATTGAAGCGCTGCTTTTTAATGAACCTGACGTGGTGGCAAACCTTGCCAATATTTGCGCTGCACTTAAAGAGCAGTTTAAATGGTTTTGGGTTGGTTTTTATTTGGTAAAGGATAATGAGCTGGTGTTAGGTCCGTTCCAGGGGCCCGTGGCCTGTACGCGCATTGGATTGGGCAAAGGTGTTTGCGGCGCCGCCTGGCAACAGGAAAAAACACTCGTCGTACCAAACGTTGATGAGTTCCCCGGTCACATTGCCTGTAGTTCATTATCAAAATCTGAAATCGTTATCCCGGTATTTAACAATGGCAAAGTGGCTGCTGTTTTGGATGTGGACAGTGAGGCTTTTGATCAGTTTGACGCCACAGACACATTGTACCTTGAACAAATTGTAAAGCTGGTGAACTTTAAATGAGTACGATTTATTTAATTCCCGGCTTAGGTGCAGATACCCGTGTTTACAATAACATTGACCTTGGTGACCCGGATGTAGTTTGTGTAGATTGGATAGATCCGAATCCAACAGATACTTTAGCAACTTACGCTCAAAAGCTTATCTATCAATATAATATATTGCCAAAATCTGTCGTCATCGGTAACTCGATGGGCGGCATGATCGCCATTGAAATTGCTAAATTAATTCCTATAGAAAAGGTGATCTTAATTTCCAGCATCAAAACAATTGACGAAGAACCCCGCTATTTTACATTAATACGTTCGTTGCCTTTCTATAAATTGATTCCCGGCAAGGCGTTCACATCAGCCGAAATTTTAATCAAGCCATTTTTTGGGCATATGAACCCGGAGGATAACTGGCTGTTTAAGGACATGCTAAAAAAATCATCCCCGGTATTTTTAAAATGGGCCATGAATGCGGTGCTGCGTTGGGATAACAAAACCATTCCGCCTAATACCGTTCAGATTACCGGTGATAAGGATATTGTATTTCCAATTAAACGGATAAAAGAGGCTATCGTGGTAAAAGGCGGCACACATATTATGATCTTTGAGAAAGCGAAGGAAGTTAACAAAATACTGAAACGGATTTTAAAGAAATGAAGTTAACCGAAACCTATTACCACAGCGATGACGTGGTTGCCTTAAGCAGAGACCTGATTGGCAAATATCTTTTTACCTGTATTGACAGTATAACTACAGGTGGGTATATTGTTGAAACAGAAGCTTATAACGGAATTATAGACAAAGCCTCGCATGCTTTTGGCAACAGGCAAACGCCCCGAACCAGAACAATGTTTATGCAGGGCGGTGTTGCGTACGTTTACCTTTGCTACGGCATTCATGAAATGTTTAACATCGTGACATCCGGAGAAGGACAGCCGCACGCAATCCTGATTCGCGCCATTCAGCCAACACAGGGAATTGATGCCATGCTTTACCGGCGCAAGATGTCGACCCTGAAACCTAACCTTACATCGGGACCCGGTTCTGTTGCAAAGGCACTGGGTATATCGCGCAGCATTAATGCCTTCAGCTTGCAAGGTGATACCATATGGATAGAAGACCGGGGATTGGATTTTAATGACGACCAGGTGGCTGCCGTGCCGCGTGTTGGGGTATCTTACGCAGCTGAAGATGCTTTGCTTCCTTATAGGTTTTATGTAAAAGGCAACCCTTATGTAAGCAAGCCAAATAAATAGTTATTTTTATGGTCTTATCTCCACCATGTCGTCGCAATTTTGTCTGAATGATTTACTAGATTTGAGGATTTTATGATAGTTTTTAATCATGGTAATCCTAAAAATCACGGCTGGGACAAATTGAAAATGTGATTAGTTTGCGCTGACGGCTGGATGATAATGCATATTATCATTTCCAACAATGAACTACCAAAACACATTAGAATTCGCAAGCAAATTGGATGAACAGGATCCGCTAAAAGATTTCCGTTCTCAATTTTTAGTTCCAAAGCATAACGGAAAAGATGCTATCTATCTTTGCGGAAACTCGCTTGGCTTACAACCACGTTCCGCTCAAAAATATCTCGGTGATCAGTTGAACAATTGGAAGGAACTGGCTATCGAAGGTTTCTTTACCGGAGAGGATCCCTGGTTGGGGTATCATAAAAAACTAACGCACACGCTTTCCAATCTGTTAGGCGCAAGAGAAGAAGAAATAACAGTAATGAATTCACTTACAGTTAATCTTCACATTTTGATGGTAAGTTTCTATAAACCAACTATTAAAAGATTTAAAATATTAATAGAAGGCGGCGCGTTTCCGTCAGACCAGTATGCTGTGGCAAGCCAGGCGAAATTCCATGGCTACCAGCCTAAAGATGCTATTATTGAAGTTTTTCCACGTGAAGGCGAATTTACATTAAGGACGGCTGATATAGTTCAAAAAATAAATGAGCATGGAAATGAGTTGGCTTTGGTTCTTTTTGGAGGCGTGAATTATTTTACCGGTCAGCTTTTTGATCTGGAGGCTATCACAGCCGCTGCTCATAACGCGGGCGCTTATGCGGGTTTTGACCTCGCCCATGCCGCCGGAAATGTGCCGTTAAGGTTAAGCGATTGGCATGTTGATTTTGCTGCCTGGTGCTCTTATAAATACATGAACTCGGGGCCGGGTGGAATCAGCGGCGTATTTGTGAACGAAAAGCATTTTCAAAATAAGGAGCTAAACCGTTTTGAAGGATGGT
>JAQNCM010000054.1 GCA_029237615.1 Mucilaginibacter sp. | reverse complement strand
ATCCCTAAAATAACTAATTTAGCCTTTACATGAGTAAGGAAGGCAAGAGTAAACAGAACGGGAGAAAAAAAATATTTGTTTTAGATACTTCTGTGATCTTGTATGATCATAATGCGTTTGAAAATTTCCAGGAACACGATGTAGCTATACCGATACAAGTACTGGAAGAGCTTGATAATATGAAAAGCGGTAATGATACGCGCAATTTTGAAGCTCGCAGCTTTATCAGGTTGATGGATGATATATCGCATAATCACCTTTTAAATCAGTGGCGACCTTTAAACGGGAAAAGTAAAGGTAGCTTTAAGGTAATTATGGATACTAAAAACATAGCTGCTGATGCACAGGCTGTTTTTGGTTCCGAAAAAATTGATCACCGTATCTTAAATGCAGCGCTTGGATTGCAGGAAGAACATCCTGATAAAAAAGTGGTGCTGGTATCAAAAGACATCTGCCTCAGACTAAAAGCAAAATCGCTTAACCTGCATGCCGAAGACTATGAAACAGGCAAAATTAAAAACCTTTCAGAACTCTATACCGGCGAAACTACTTTGGATAAAATACCCGATAAACTTTTAAATCAGTTAAACAAGTCGGAAAGTTTACCTGCCGATAATTTTGAAATACACTCGCATACCAGCAATCACTTTTATATTTTAAATGGCAAAAAGAGTTCGCTGCCTGTTTTTTATAATTCCAAGACAGCAGCTTTAGAAAAGATCACAGAGCAGCCGGTATTTAATATCTTGCCAAGAAATATTGAACAGGCTTTTGCCATTCACGCCTTGTTGCACCCGGATATTAAACTGGTCTCGATACAGGGAAACGCCGGCACAGGAAAAACATTACTGGCGTTGGCAAGTGCGCTTGAACAGCGAAAAAATTACAGGCAAATTTTTGTCACCAGGCCGATTGTCCCTTTAAGTAATAAGGATATTGGTTTTTTACCAGGCGATATCAAATCGAAAGTTGATCCCTATATGGCGCCAATTTGGGATAACCTTAAATTTATCAAAGATCAGTTTGCTGATGATGAGAAGATGCAGGCAAAAATTGACGAATTGGTAGCAACTGATAAAATTACCATTGCCCCGCTGGCCTTTATTCGCGGCCGTACCTTAAGCAAGATATTTTTTATAATAGATGAGGCGCAAAATCTAACCCCGCATGAAGTGAAAACCATTATATCACGTGCCGGCGAAAATAGTAAATTTATTTTTACAGGTGATATTTACCAGATAGACACCCCGTACCTCGATGCTGAAAGTAATGGACTTAGTTATTTGATTGACAAAGCTAAAGGACACCCGCTTTACGCGCATATTACATTGCAAAAAGGCGAGCGGAGTGAGCTTGCAAATTTAGCGACGGAACTGCTGTAGGCCCCGGCCAATCCCTCCGAGGAAGGAAGGGCTTGTTTTGTTATTGACAATTTATAAGCGGATTTTCAAAGTCTGCACAACAGATGGAGATTATTCATGGACTTGTATTTAAAAGTGGCATTCATGATTGCTACGCAGATTAGAGGGGGCTTATTATATTTTCTGTTACCCTTGCAATATCATTGCTAATCTTGTTTATAAAACCCAACTGCTCTTTTAGCAATGGGTCCTCATGCGGTTGTGTTACCACATGTTTATCATTAGCAGTCACGGGTAACGTTTTTCCAAAATCGAGATCAATCACTTTCCCATTTAATTTTCTATTAGAATCGTTAAGTACAGCAATGCTGCGTTTAAGCATTTTGATATTGTCGGCGGATGTTTTATGCGATGATCGTTCTGTGACGCCAGAAGCCATGGTGGCTATATAAGAGGATAAAATATGGTTTAATACCACAAATTTGTGGATCTCTTTTATCTTCCTTTGTTTGCTTTTTGGTTCAGATGTCATCCGCTCAAATGCGGCTGATAAGTTGGCCGACTTTACAAAAACATCTTTACGGGCAAGTTTATATTCAATGGTGCCCACCGGGACACCCGAAATGTTTTCAGCGATCTTTATAAGGTAGTTCACATTTGCATATATTACATCTTTCATGCTGTCCTGTATCTGGTCAACCTCCCAGCTTGGGAAAATAAGATAGCTGGCAATCAATGCAATGGTCGATCCGATAATGGTATCTACAATGCGTTCTTCAACCAATAGTCCTACACCTAAAAATTTAAAGAGAATAAGTACATAGGGAGTCATAAAAATAACGCTCACCACATAATTTAACCGCAAGAAACTGTAGGTTCCCATCATCAATACCACTAATAAAATAAACTGCACATCCTTATCAGGAATAAATTTTAAGATCACAATCCCAATAACGCCGCCCGCTATGGTCCCGATAAGCCGCTGATAATTACGCTGTTTTGATAAGCTGAACCCCGGTTTTAGTATTACAATGATGGTAAGCAATACCCAGTAACTATGATGCCCTGTCGCAATAAATTTGGCCGTGATAAAGCCAATTAAACAAACTAACGCTACCCTCGATGCGTGTTTAAACGCGGTAGAGGAAAATGAAAAGTTATCAAAAAATATATGGGGTGCATAATCCTGATGGGCTACAAATTTTGAATATTCCTCATTATTCATATTGCCCATTAAAACTTCTGAAGATTTTGAATTATAATAATCGTAGATGCTTTTTATTCGTTCATTTAAATCACGCAGGTTTATCAGTATTTTTTTCAGCGCTAAGGTACTTGTAGTCTGATCGTTTGTGCCGGCTTCTTCAATTCGTAGCCTTAATTGTTCGAGCGTCCTTGTAAAATCACCTTTGTGTTTGCTGCGAATGTTTGATAATACCATAAAGGCAATATTATCCACTTCATTCGCCATATCCATCAAAATTATAGCTATATCGTTTAGCAGCCTTGTTGTTTTAAACCTTTCTCTGATATGTTCATAGTCATAATGTGTGGCCATTATTTGCTCAAACATATCTACCAGGTCAACAAAAGTGAGCACAAGTATCCTGCTTGCATTGGTTGATTCCCTCACCATTACCCTGCTTTTAAAAAGCATTTCTCTAACGGCATCCTGGTGCTGGCTAACTTTTATTTGCTGGGAGACCAGCTTTCTGTAATTTTCATCAATATCCGTTTCGGGTAAATAAAATGCCGCTTTAATTCGTAAAAATGTTGCAATATCTTTAATGTTTTCTCCTAATGTTTGCTGGGCAGCTCTATAAGGTCTTATTCCAAAAAAGATCAGGCTGAACAACATATACCATAAACCGCCTGCTAAAATTATTGTGCTAAAGCCTAAAACCTCCGATGGCTTTAAGGCTTTATCCATCATAAATATCATCACCAGCAAAGCAGACGTTCCAACTGAGGCAGCACGATTTCCATACACTATAAACATAGAAAACAAAAAGGAAAATACGGTGATCTCTAAGCCTAAGGTAAAAACGTTAAGGCGTGCAAACCCCGTAATAACAGCCACTATAAAGAGACAGAAATTGCCCACGGCCATTGCATTACGTTTATGTAATTGCGGGCCTGGATTGTCAATGGTACAGATACATAAAGCCCCTAAGGATAGGGTTAAGCCTATATCGAACCGGTTAAATTGCGCAAACACCAGCGAAGGTAAAAGTATGCCAAGCGGGATGCGCAAGCCGTCAGAGAAATACTGGCTATAAAAAAAGCTTTTAATTTCCCTGGTGTCAATTTTCATCTGGTTTGTTAGTTTTTAATGCTGATAAAGCGGTTGTAAGCAAAATTTGTTCGGATTTTTTTAGAGACGTTTGCTCATGTTGATTTGATAAATGTTTTTTTTGAGCTTAAATACGTTCGCAAATTTACAAAAATTAAAATTTCAAGGCGTATTTTAACAAATATTGCATTAGTATTATGTAACTGTTATAAATTACTCATTTTTTTATAAATTTAGCCATTAGATAATTAAATTCACGCCCTGTAATTGAATGCCGCAGGTTGATGTTTTTAAAATAGCACCGTCCTTGCTTTAAACCAATTTTAATAAACTT
>JAQNCM010000033.1 GCA_029237615.1 Mucilaginibacter sp. | reverse complement strand
AGCGTTATCTGCGCTTTTGTTATCTTTCAGATCATGGTAGCAATCGCCCAATGAAGAATAGCTTTGCGAAAGTAACTCCTTATCCTGAGTCTCTAATGATGCTGCATTTTTAATATACCCCAAGGCTTTATTGACGTCCTTTTTTTGGAGCCAGGCAATCCCCACCAGGTAATTCATCCAGGCCTGGTTCGGAAAAAGCGACAATGAGTTTTCCCCATCCTTGATAGCGCTATTCAAATCGTTTCCGCCTAACTCAATACGAACAACCTGTTCCTGCACTTCATACACCTGGTTATTTAGCGTGATTGATTTTTGGTAAGCCTCTTTAGCCTCTTTAAGTTTAGTGTTTTGCAGCAGCATATCACCATAAACCGCATAAGCTCTGGAGTCGGCGGGGTGTGCAACTGTCAGTATCCTGCTTAATTCAAGCGCGCTGGCTTTCGCATCAGGGTCGGGAAACTTGGGCAAATAGCCCAGGATGATCTTCATTTTCTGTTCGATATCCAGCTCAGGTACGGCAAAGGCTGTTTTAAGTTCGCTGAAACACGCTTCATAATTTTTTTTGTCCCTGTAAATGTCTGCCAAAGCAAGATGAACCAAGCCATTATTCGTGTTAATTTTTTCGGCAGTAAGCAACACCTTAAGCGCCTTATCACTATAGTTGTTGGCGTTATACAGCTCAGCCAGGAATAAATAATATTTTATCTGCGAGGGGTTAGCCGCTATCATCTTTTCAAGCTGTTGGGCAGCAAGGTCCACTTTCCCCTGTTTAAGGTAAACCTTTTGCCTGTTGGCAAGCAGGTCATCACTTGGGCCGGTCAGCTGTTCCAGCTGATCATAGGCCTGCAAAGCCGCATCATATTTTTTTTGCTGGTAATAAGCATTGGCCTTATCAAAATAATAATCGGGCTTGCCTGGGTTAATCCTTGTTAATTCATTAAACACCACTTCAAGCTTGGCCAGATCATTGCTCTTTTCATAACAGTCGGCCAGCGCTAACCAGTACCATTCGTTGTTTGGTTTTATTGCAACGGCTTTTTCTAATAGTTGCTGAGCCTCGCCATAACTGTTTTTTAATCTTCTGAGATTGGCGAGTTCATACATCGATGCATCATTAGCGGGATCAATCTGTATGATTTTGTTAAACAACTCTGCGGCAGAAGAAGAATTTTCAGTCATCTTTTCCCTAAGGGCTGCGAAGAAAAGGCTCTTCACCATGGCGCTATCTGAATTATTCATCGGGCTAACAGACCGGGCTGCAATACCCCTGTTCAGATTTTGAGCGAAAACGGATTGTTGAAAACAGAAAAAGCAGGCAATAACCAAGGCGGTACCAATGCTTTTAACACCGCTGTTTACTTTTATTGTACTATATCCCAGCCCCGGTTTTCCCATAATTTAGCAGCTATAAGACCAGCCTTCCCCTCTTTAAAATCAACTTAATCCTGTATGTCCATAACCACCAACGCCCCGCAAAGTTTCAGTCAAGACCTCCACTTCGTCCCAGTTTATTTTTTCGTGGCGGGCAATTACCATTTGAGCTATCCTGTCGCCGGTATTGATTTCAAATACCTGGTCAGAAAAATTAATAAGCAATACTTTAATTTCCCCACGGTAATCGGCATCAATAGTTCCCGGGGAATTTACAATGCCAATGCCATGCTTAAATGCTAAACCACTTCTTGGCCGTATCTGCGCTTCGAAACCTTCCGGCAATTCAATGTGTAACCCGGTTGGAACAAGTTTACGCTCCATCGGTTTAAGTAAAAGTGTCTCTTCCAGATCGGCTCTAAGGTCCATACCGGCGGCATGCAACGTCTCATAAGCCGGTAAACTATTTTTTGACCTGTTAATTATCTTTATGTTCATCGCTTACTAAATATAGCTTTTAATTCTTTGCCTTCAAAATAAATAGCACCGGCTGCAAATAACAACAGCAGCAGGTTACCTGCAAATATATTACGTTTAAATACACTGAATGATAAATAAACGAGTACAATTGAAATAACGATATAAGCCAGGTTCTTTTTTAAATTATATGGGATCGGATAGTTTTTTTGCCCCCATAGGTATGATAATACCATCATGGTGGCATAAGCGATCAATGATATCCACGCCGACGCCATATAGCTGTATTTCGGGATAAATATTACGTTCAATATAACAGTAAGGATTGCGCCAATCCCGGATATATACAAACCATATTTTGTTTGGTCAGACAATTTATACCAAACCGATAAATTCATGTAAATACCGAGGCTTACATAACCAAAAACAAGCGGCGGTATTACGTCCAGTCCAACCCAATAGCTTCTTCCTACAAAGTATTTCAAAATGTCGATATTGGCTACAAGTGCCACAAATATTACACACACTGTAATTACGAAGTAATCCATTATACGGGCGTATGTTTGGCCTGCATTTTTATTTTTAGCATGACTGAAAAAGAAGGGCTCGGCACCGAGCCTGAACGCCTGTATAAATATGCTCAGGAAAAGTGATATTTTTGCGCATCCGCCGTATATACCTACGTCACGCGCGCTTATACCCGACGGCAGCAGCTGACCCAGCAGAATTTTATCAAGATTTTCATTTACAATGAACGATAAGTTGGCTATTAGTACCGGCCAGCTATAACCAAACATTTCGAAAAGCATTTTCCGATCAATATCAAATCTAATTTTTACCAGTTCGGGCAGCAGCAGCAGCAATGTGATGACGCTTGAAATTAAATTTGATAAAAAAACGTACCCTACCCATCCCTTAACATACCACTGGCTCATCCAGGTTGAACCTATCAAATGATGTTTTATCCAAAATGGTATAAACCAGATAAAGGTGAGATTAAGTGTTATAAAAATTATAATATTAACAAATTTGATAATACCGTATCGGCCCGGGCGGCCCTCTGCCCTGATTTTGGCAAATGGGATCACACACCATGCATCAATTACCAGTATGCCTATAAAGTATTCTACATAAATAGTAAAGTCAGCGTGTTGTGTATTTTTTCCGATTTGTATAAAACTGGCGATATGCCCAATAAAAGGCAGTGTAAAAAGTAAAAAAAGGATGGTTATTGCAAATACCGATGTAAAAGCATTATTATAAACCCGCTGCTTATTATCACTGTATTTATTGAGATAGCGAAAAAAGGTCGTTTCCATTCCAAAAGCCATAACCGCATTAAGAATGGAGGCCCAACTAAACATGGTAGTTAAAACCCCATATGTGCCATTTAAATAGGCTCTGGTGTAAAGGGGCGTAAGGAAAAAACTTAGTATACGCGAAGCAATAGTACTCGCTCCATAAATGGCTGTTTGTCCGGCGAATTTTTTAGCGGTTGACAATGATGATATAAAAACAAGTTGTTGTTAAGTTTATAACAGCTATAAACTCTTTCTTATGATTTCAAAATTACGATAGTTTTTCAATTCACCCTCAAAACTTTCGACAGAAGTTACAACAGCACCCTGAGGGCCTTCATGGCACCAGTCCAAAAACATTCCAAGTGATAGATCATCCGCTTCAGCAACAATAGCAACGTCGCCGTTAGTTTCGTTTTTAATGGTTCCTTTAACCCCAAGCTGGTCTGCCACGGCTTTGGTTGCCGCCCGGTAAGAGACTCCCTGTACTTTACCTTTTACTACTATTTCGAGATGCTTTGTCATTATTGCAGATCACTTCTTTAATTGCAAAGCTATAATTTTAACCTTACAACATTTAAATCAACCTTTTGACTTTTGTATCCGTTGTGATCTTTAAACCGTCTAAACCGGTTATCAAATTTAAACCCGGCTTTTTACCTACTTCCAGTGTCCCCTTTTCGTCGTCAATCCCTAAAAACTTAGCCCCGTTTATAGTGCCCCATTCAATCAATTTGGCGGTGCTTATTGTCGGCATTTTTTCCTGTATGGTACGCATTTCGCTTAAAATACACAATTTACTATTTGAAGCAAGACTATCAGTACCTAAGGTTATATTATAACCCTGGCCTATAAAAAGTTCTATTTTAGGCAGTTTGTTTTCGATGTACAAGTTTGCATTAGGACAAAAACAAAAATTAATTTTTCGGTCAAACCGCTTAAGGAAATAAATGTCTTTTAAATTGGTAAAAGTATTATGCACCAGCAAAATTTCTTGTTTTGAGGACAACAAAGGAATAATTGATTGCAGGGAATTGCGCGCCTGCGGCTTAAAGTACGAAATATCAATTCCAAAAGAAGCGTACAGGTCATTAAAGCTCCCTAATTTATACCTAAAAAATTTATTTTCGTCCTCGCTTTCCTGGTTGTGAATACTGAGCAGATTGTCCCCGGTATCACAATATTTATAGATGAGTTTAAATAACTCTTTGGATACCGAATAAGGCGCGTGAGGAGTTATTGAACAAGGCTGTGGCTTAAACTCACTCAATAAAGCCAGCGCTTTATCAAAAGTCTCGGTAGCCTGTGAAGGCAGGAAGCCAAAAGTTTCAATAAAACTGTGGTAATACAACTTACTTGCAGCTTTAATGGCAACGCTAATATTGGTATTTGAAATATCGCCCACGGCAACAATACCGTTTTCGTACATGTCATTATCAGCCTTTATAGCTGCAGCTTCTACCTCTTTATTATCAGCACCCCTTGTCTTTTGAACATCAATAATAAAATTAACCAGGCCTGTTTGCCGTTTAACTTTATCTTTAAGGTGCGAAAGCTCAAGGTGGCAATGCGTATTAACAAATCCGGGGCAAATAATGCCGTTCAGATGTTCAATCGGAACATCCGGCAATATGACATTTTGATCAGTAACGGCTATGATCTTACCATCATCGTCAACGGTGACTATTCCGTTTTTAATTGGATCGGCATTAACAGGAAAAACGTAATCGGCTCTAAAACTTTTCATTCATGTATTAATAACACTTCTCGTGACGGTTTTTAACAGTCCAATTTAAATATTAATTACATTTAACTTTTAGTTATTGTTTTTAAATAGTAAAAAGAATTCAATTAAAAACGGCAGTTTTTTTAATTTCATATATTTGCAAGGTGAATTATACAAAAGATAAAATCGAC
>JAQNCM010000022.1 GCA_029237615.1 Mucilaginibacter sp. | reverse complement strand
CTTCCGCGGTTGCCACATGTATGGTCGAATCACTGGTCATTGATTGTGCAAGCCTTTTTGCATATTCCGGCTGCAATACTTCACCGGGATTTTGTAAGGTGCCGGTAGCCCAAACGATGTAATTTTTTGGCACCGTCACATTAAGGGTATAATCATTAAAATCGTTGTAAAATTCCTGTGCATCCAAAAACGGCAGCAGATCCCATCCGTTATAGTCGTCATAAACAGATACCCTGGGATAAAAATAAGCAAGGTAGTAAGTGGTAGAATCAATCATCCCTTCGCGCCCACTCTGTTTTGACACTTCGAAATGCCATCCTATATCAAGCTTAACAGAATCATGCGGAAACAAAGGTGCGGGCAGGCGTATCATTTGATTGGTTGATGAATTGGCATTATTGTCCCAGTCCCTCTTTGTGCCGTTTATAATAAAGGAATCAATTTGAATACCGGGCGTTAAATAATCGGAGCCAGTGTTACCAAACCTGGCTGCACCGGGGCGATGTATATTTAATATCAGCTTCATGTTAAGTCGCTTCAGTGTATCCGGACTGTTATTAAAATAGGTGATCTGCTCTACACCTTTTACCGTACGATCCGGAGGTAAAGCGATGATTGAAATGGTGTAACGGCCATGGTTTTGCCAGTAATTTTTTCCGGGGCGGCCATCCGGAGAGCGGGTTTCATTTTTATAGGCACGTTTTATGTCACGTGGCATATAAAGGTCCTGTGCATATCCCTGTACTAAAACAAGGCAGGAAAAGGCCGACAAAATAAATGTTTTATACATCTTAAAGCTAAATTTAAGGCAAATTAGATAAAAACAATCGGAGGTTTATAAAGTCAGGAAATAAATTTTATAAGCGTAAATGGAAAGCCGTGTAAGTCAAGCAAAAAGCTTATATACTGGTTTCTAATTGCAAAATTGTTGCAAAAAAATATTTTTTCTACTTGCACTCCAATAAATAATTTTTTACTTTGCGCCAGTTATTTTAATAGGGGTATTAAATAACTAATTTTTAGCCATCTGCCTTTAGGCGGGTGGCTTTTTTTATCACAGATTAAACGGATTAATTTGATTCAACAGATTAATCGCGGTTCAATCATTAACAATTTTGAATATTATAATCTGGTAATAGCCGGCAAATCTGTGGCAGCAACCCCAAATAAATTTTAAAGTGATAAATATCCGGGTGAATGGAATTTTCAATCATTTTAATCAAATTCATCATTTAAATCTGTGATCATGAAGTATAAGTTAGGTGATTTTGTGCGTTTTGTGGACGAAAAAATGGAAGGTTTTGTTACCCGCATAATCGATGATAAAATGATTGGGGTAACTGGCGAGGATGATTTTGAGATCCCTGTACTGGCCAGCAAAGTAACCACTGTACATGGATATCAACCCGCGGGAACTGTAAAAGCTCCTATTGAAGAAGAAAAGGTACCTGCAGATGAGTTTAGCACAAAGGGTGTTTATATTGGCGTGCTGAATGATGCGAAGGTAAATTCGGTGGTGCATTTCCACCTGGTAAACAATACTTCATTCCAGTTGCTCGCAACATTAACAACCGATAAGCAAAATTCTTTCAAAGGCGAATATGTCGGTATCATTGCTCCTAAGTCTGCTGTTAACATTTATTCGGCCCAATTGGCTGATTTGCAGCTTTGGCCCAAATTTATTTTTAATATCCTGTTTTATACTAAACAAAACATGGAACCGCCTGCTCCCCTTGTGGTTAACGAAAAATTTAAAGCAAAGGATTTTTCAGGTTCAAAAAAGCAACTGCCATTGTTAAACCAACAGGGATGGCTTATTCAACTGGATGAACCGGAGGTGCTTATTGATGCCCAAAAGCTAAAGGAGAGCTTTTATAGAACACCGGAAGAAAAGACGACACTTGATAAGCCCGGCAACGAAGTAGACCTGCATATTGAAAAGCTGCGCAATGATTACCTGTTTTTAAACAGTGCCGAAATACTGAATGTGCAACTGGCGCATTTTCATAAAACCCTGGATGCTGCCATAGTACACCAGTTGCCCGAAATTATATTTATCCATGGTGCAGGGAATGGTATTTTAAGGCATGAGCTTCACAAAATATTAAGCAAGCATCAAAAGATAGCTACATTTATGGACGCCCGTAAAGAAAAATTTGGCTACGGAGCCACTAAGGTTGTATTAAAATAAAACAGGGCTGCTTAATAGCCTGCTGATTACTCAATCATTTTTTTAAACCAGATAACAATATAAATGTATATTTAGCAAGCTTAAGCTTGCTTATGAATTTTAAACCACTACTAACCGTTTGTTGTATTGCGTTATTGTTTACGTCATGCTCACATGTTTATACACCTGCGCTTTATCACCAGGATATAGCCTATCAGCCTAAACCCGCTTCGTTTGATTCGGTAAAGGCCAGGAATTATATTTCCGGTGGCTTTAATGCTTATTCAAATACCTATTATAATGATTTTTTGGTTAGCGGGCAGCTTAATTTAAGCCGGGGGTACGTTTTTAAAAATTTCAACATAGCATACGGGGCATTTGGTGTTTTTGGCGATTACCAAAACGGAGCCATAAGCCAGGGACAACCGAATTATTTTTCAGATAAGTTTTTTGGCGCAGTTGGCGGAAGATTTTCTGCAAATGCCTATGTCAATTCAGAAAGGGCAGATTTCAGATTTATAGGTGTGGAAATGGCCTACAGTCATGAATTTGGGTCATACGCCGATTTCAGGCAGTACATAAATACACAACCTAATTACTATGTGGACCCAAGGACAAATTTGTTCACTATTGGCTTAACTACTGAGGTGTACTTTCACAATATTGATAATACCGGGTTCCAGCATGGCATCCGCGGCTTTTTAGGAACAACGCTCGGCTATAACGAACTCAATACTACCTTTTATACAAGCCAGTCTGCTACCGACAGGATGTTCCGTAACATATTTCCAAAAGTGAGCTATTTTATCACTTTTAAAGACTATTTCGGTACCATTGAGGCCGGGCAAAACTTTATGTTAAGATTTGGTTATAAGTTTTAGTTTATTCGGAATAAATACTTCCAACCCGGTCTCTTAAGTTATACCCCGATGCCATTACTTCGCCGTAAGCCCCGGCCGTACGGATCGCTATAAGGTCACCGCGGTATGATTGGGGTAGCTCCACATCCTTTTGGAAACAATCCGTACTTTCACAAATGGGTCCCACAACGTCATAGTGTATGATTTGAGATTTGAGAGATGGGTCTTCTTTCCCACTTCCGGACTTCCGGACTTCCGGACTTCCGGACTGACTCAAATTCTCGATTAAATGATAGGCCTGGTAAAGCATCGGGCGGATTAGTTCGGTCATTCCCGCATCTAACACCAGGAAATTCTTTTTCAAACCATTTTTCACGTATAACACCCTCGATATCAATGCTGAACATTGTGCAACCAGGGCACGGCCAAGCTCAAAATGCACTTCCTGTCCGGGTTTAATGTCTAAGAAATCACTGAAAACTTTAAAATAACTTTCAAAATCGGGAATGCCATTGGTATCGGGATGCTGGTAATCCACGCCAAGTCCGCCGCCTGTATTAAGCACTTTAATCTCAAAACCGCGGTCTTCAAACCAATCCTGGATCTCGTTTACGCGTATGCATAAATTTTTATACACTTCCATATCAGTTATCTGGGAGCCAATATGGAAATGAATCCCTAAAAACTGCAGGTTAGGGCAATTATGCAATGCATCTGTCACTTCGGGAAGCTGCCAGATGTTTATGCCGAATTTATTTTCGTCCAACCCGGTTGTTATAAAATGATGAGTGTGTGCATCAACATTCGGGTTAATACGGATGGCTATTTTGGCTGTTTTATTTTTGGCTTTCGCCAGATCGTTAATAATTAATAATTCCTGTACGCTCTCCGCATTAAAACAAAAAATGTCGGCATCAAGGGCAAGGTTGATTTCTTTATCTGATTTACCTACACCCGCAAAAACTATCTTCTCTTTCCCAAAGCCATGTTCAATTGCAGCTTTTACTTCGTTACCGCTTACGCAATCCGCTCCGAATCCGTAGCTCTGAATAACATCAAGCACTGCAGGATTAAAATTAGCCTTCATAGCATAATGCACATGAAAACCATATTTGGCAGATGCAGCGTGGCAGGCCGCTAATGTTCGCCGTAAAACATCCAGGTCATAATAATAAAACGGTGTTTCTAATTGTTGAAAGCGGCTTATAGTGTCTTTACTGAACATGTCTTTACTTTATACGCTGTCATGTTGTTGCACAATGACAATAGTTGTTATTTATTATACTTGAAAAAAATCCGAATTCGTAATTCTGAAATCCGAAATCAGAAAAGTCTGTTATGCAAACTTCTTAGTATCTCCACCTTATCTGTTGTCTGTATCAGTAAGGACATATTATGATCGCTGCCGCCATAAGATATCATCCTGATGGGAATATGCTTTATTGCTTCCAGCACCCGTGCTGCGTACCCATGCTTTTCGGCGCCAAAATCCCCTACTACACAAATGATGGTCTGGTCTCTATCTATATCAACGGTACCAAACGCCATTAGATCTGCCGTTATTTCATCCAGGCGGGTAGTATCATCAATAGTTAAAGATACTGCTACTTCTGAAGTAGTGATCATATCGATAGAAGTTTTGTACCGTTCAAAAACTTCAAACACCCTCCGCAAAAAGCCGTGTGCCAGCAGCATCCTGCTTGATTGTATTTTAATGGCCGTAATGCCGTCTTTAGCGGCTATGGATTTAATCCTGTCCTTTTCGCTGGTGTTTGTTATCAATGTGCCCTGTGCCTTTGGGTCCATCGTGTTCAGTAAACGAACCGGGATCTTATATTTCTGGGCCGGGAATACACTTTGGGGATGCAGTATCTTCGCACCAAAATAAGCGAGCTCGGCGGCTTCATCAAACGAAAGCTGTGCTATAGGCTGCGTGCCCTTAACAATCCGCGGATCATTGTTGTGCATGCCGTCTATATCAGTCCATATCTGTACTTCTTCACTACGGATCCCTGCTCCTATCAATGATGCCGTGTAATCACTGCCCCCCCTTCGAAGGTTGTCCACCTCACCAAAACTATTCCGGCAAATATAACCTTGGGTTATGAATAAGTTATTATCAGGATATTTATCAAGCAACGGGGTTATATGCGTTGTTATATAATCAACAACGGGCTCATTATCCTCATCAATCTTCATAAAATCAAGCGCCGGCAGCAATACCGAAGGTACGTCGATCTCCCGTAAATAAATATGGTATAGCGTAGTTGACAACAGTTCGCCTTGCGCCAGGATTATTTTTTCCTCGATGGAGGTAAACAGGTCATTTGAAAGATTATTGAGCAATCCAAAATGATAATCGATGATATCCTTTCCCTGTTCAAAAAACTCCTGCTTGTTGAATAATTCTTTTATAAAAACCGTGTATTGATTTTTTAAATCATTTATAAGTGCGGCGGCTTTATTTTTATCGCCCGCAGTATAAGCCTCCCCTATTTTTACCAAACTGTTGGTGGTACCAGACACAGCAGATAAAACCACAATTTGTCTTTCGGCAGGGTTAATAATGTCCAGCAGCCGCTTCATCCTTTCCGGACTTCCGACAGATGTTCCGCCGAATTTTAAAACTTTCATTTTTTGTTTCTGTTTACCACAAATGATTGATATTCTTGTATCAATTTTGAGGCGCTAAAAATAGGATTTTAAACCATTTATAACTAATACATGAGCAAAATAAAATTTGGCACGGATGGCTGGAGAGCCATAATAGCCGACGAGTATACCGTCGAAAACGTAAAAAGGGTAGCATATGCCACTGCGTTATGGCTAAAAAAGTCAGTTGAAAACCCATCAGCAGTGGTGGGTTGCGACCCAAGGTTTGCAGGTCCGTTATTTGCAGACACTACAGCCTGCGTATTGGCGTCACAGGGTGTAAAAGTTTTCAGGGCCTCAAATCCCTTTGTGTCCACGCCGATGATCTCTTTAGGTACCGTACGTAAAAATGCTTCGGCTGGTATCATAATTACCGCAAGCCATAATCCGCCATCTTATAATGGTTATAAAATTAAGGCAGCCTACGGAGGTCCTGCCACACCTGATGAAATTGAACAGGTTGAATCGGCTATACCGGATACTATCGACCTGAAATTAAAGTCTGTAGCAGAATATGAAAAAGATGGATTGATTGAATTTGTGGATCTGGAAGACATGTATGTGGAACATGCAGAGAATAGCTTCGACATTGCAGCCATCCGCGACAGCGGGCTTAACTGGGCATATGATGCGATGTACGGCGCCGGACAGAACGTAATGCGCCGCCTGTTCCCTGATATTACTTTTTTACATTGCGATAATAACCCTGGCTTTGACGGACAGGCACCTGAACCTATTCAGCGTAACTTACAAGAGTTTGAAGAAATCATTAAGCTTTCTGACGGCGAAATTGCTTCAGGTTTGGTTACTGATGGCGATGCTGACCGCATAGGTTTGTATGACCAGGATGGTAACTTTGTAGACTCGCACCATATATTACTGCTGCTGATTCATTATATGAACAAAGTAAAAGGCGAAAATGGTGAAGTTTATTCTACTTTCTCTTGTACCAGCAAAATACAAAAACTATGTGATGCCTATGGCTTAAAGAATACTGTTACCAAAATTGGTTTTAAATACATTTGCGACCTGATCGTTAATTCAGGCAATCCATTTATGGTGGGTGGCGAGGAATCGGGTGGTATTGCGGTAAACGGCCACATTCCTGAGCGCGACGGTATCTGGATTGGATTGATGATATGGGAATTTATGGCAAAAACAGGCCGTAGCCTCAGTGATCTGGTACAGGAAATTTATGATGTAGTTGGTAAATTCGCGGTTGAACGTTATGACCTGCACGTAACCGAAGAATTAAAGCAACAAATCATCACTACCAGCAAAGCCGGAAATTATAAAAACTTTGGTGATCTTAAGGTGGTAAAAACCGAAGATCTTGACGGTTACAAATTCTTTTTTGAGGATGGCACCTGGGTAATGATCCGCCCTTCAGGTACAGAACCGGTATTACGAGTTTATGCCGAAGCACCGGGATCGGCTGAATCCTTCAAAATATTGGATACGGTTAAAGCGGAATTACTAAAATAATAAAAAGCTAATTTTAGAAAAGGCTTGTCGAAAAGGCAGGCCTTTTTTTATCTTCTTTTCATGCTTACCAGCTTGGCAATTTGTTTGTCACTCTTTGCTCCTCTGTCAATAAAAACCAATATCTGTTTTTTAAAGAATAAAAAACAGCCAAGTGCAAGCATAACAATGCCGTTTACTATAATGCTTGCCAAACTTGAGGCTTTAAAAATCGACTCACCAGGATACAGGAAAACCCACATAACAGACTTCCATCCCAGCAGGTTAAAATTGTACAGTGCGAAAGTGACCAGGAACACAATTACCGAATTCACCCAAAACCAATTGCGTTTAACCGCTAATAGCCACATAATAAAATACGCTATTATTAGCCCAAGGTTTCCGCCTTGTCTTAAAATAAACATATCATTTGTAAATCGCTGCTTAAAGATAGTGCGGCTTGGCATTGCGGCATCGTTATACAAAAAACTGTAATCGTATAAAGATACCAGGGTATAAAATGCATAAATAAATAACCAGCTTGCAACAAAGTGAATTAGCAGCTGCCTTACATTTAATTTTAATAAAAAGCTTCTCATCGCGATTTTAGGTGAACTACAATATTAAGATATTTAAATTAAAAAAAATATCCCCGGAAAATAAACGTATTTCTTAAAATTTATATTTAACGATAAATATGAATACTCAATCACATTGCAACGTTTCAATCTTTCAACAATTCGCCTATCTTTGTGTTGCAAAACGTTCTATCGCTGCCCCGCCCAGGCGGGGCGGAGGAAAGTCCGGGCAACACAGAGCATCCTGCTTCCTAACGGGAAGGCGCCGGCAGCCGGCGACAGCAAGTGCCACAGAAAATAAACCG
>JAQNCM010000614.1 GCA_029237615.1 Mucilaginibacter sp. | reverse complement strand
AATCGTGACTAAGTGCTGCGGTTCTCTAAGTGAACGCGTTTCATCTCGGACACATAAATGCCGACGAGAATGAGGAGCATGCCAAGCCATTGGACGGCTAGCACGGATTCGCCCAGGATGAGCCATGCGCCCACAACTCCCACAGGGAGCTCTAGAGAGCCAAGCATTGCGGCGACTGAGCTGCCTACGCGCGAGATGCCGATATTGAAGAAAAGGGTTGGGACGACTTGGCCTAGGACGCCGAGCAGTAAACCCCATAGGAGCAAAGAGCTCCCGCCGGCAACCATCAAGAAATTCGCTGGATAGATGATGTAGAGCGGTATCAAAGCCGCCGTGAGCATGATAGCTGATTTCATCAAAGCATCCATCCGGTCATCAACTCGCCCAGTCAGAAAGAGGAATAAGCTGTATGTAAATCCAGACGCCAGCCCTAAGGCAACCCCCGACAAACTAATGTGACTCCAATCCAAAGCGATAATATTCACGGCAAACAATGTCCCTGCCATAACGATCACCACCGCCAGCATTTGGAAGCCGCGGGGCCAACGCCTATTCACTATCGAGTCCAGTAGAATCGTCATCCAGGTAAATTGAAACAATAGAATAATCGACAACGACGCATCGAGCCGAGCTAAGGTATTATTGTATAAAACCGTAGTACAAGCTAAACCGAATATCCCTATTAATGACAGCCGTACCCAAGGCCCGCGAAATGGATTGCTCCATGATTTTCGCCGCATCAGCACCAAAAGCCATGTAATTATCGTGCCCATGGTCATCTGGCTCGCAGTTATTTGTCCGTTAAGCCATCCATCGTTTAACGCCAGCTTAATGAAAGGCGAAAGCAGTCCATAACTTGTTGCGCCCAATATAATCAGGATAACCGCCGTCCAACGATATCTATTCAATACATTTCAGCCTCCATGTCAAATAACTCACTGTGCAAGGTTAAACGGCTGCGCAGGCCTTATTTTTTAAAAAAAGCCGAACCGCCTGCTCTTCAGACGACTCGACTCGACTCTTATTAACGTGAATCAACCTGTATTTCGCAGCCCTGCGGCAATGCCATTAATCGTCAGCAGTACTTCGCGCAAGAGAATCGCATCATCCCCGTCTTCATCGCGTAATGCCCTAAGCTCCGTCAGCAGCGTCACCTGCATATAACTTAGCGGATCCACATAAGGATTACGCAGCCGGATCGATTCCTGCAGCACCGATACATTATCAAGAATTTCCTTTTGTCCGGTAATTTGCAGTATAAGATTCGACGTTAAGTCAAATTCTTCCTTAATAATATAATATATACGCTCACCCATCGACGCGTCTTTAATCAGATTGCCATATTCTTTGGCGATCACCAGATCCGCCTTGGCTAAAGCCATCTGCAGGTTGTCGATCATCGAACGGAAAAATGACCATTTGGCATACATCTCTTGGAGTTTGCGCATATTTTCCGGTTTACCTTGGTAAAAGCTTTGCAAGCCGCTTCCTGCCGCGTACCAGGCCGGGATTAAATATCGGCTTTGCGTCCAAGCAAACACCCAAGGAATCGCCCGTAAATCTTCAAAGCGATCGCTATTTTTGCGTTTTGCCGGTCTAGATCCGATGTTAAGCTCGCCGATTTCCGGTAAAGGCGTCGATTCTTTAAAGAACGTCAGGAAATCCTCATCACGGAAAATAAGATCCTGATACTTCGTCTGCGACTGTTCCGAAATATCGATCATCACATCTTCCCATTGATGCTCCGCCCGATCGCTTTGCGGATGCTTGGCTATCATCGCGGCTGTGATCAAAGCCCAAATTGCTTGTTCTAAGCTGCGGTAAGCAATCCCCTTAATCGCATATCGTTGGGAAAGTACTTCGCCCTGCTCGGTAATTTTGATTCCGGCACCAAGTGTGTCAGCCGGCTGTGCGAGAATGCTGCGGTCAAGCGGCATGCCGCCCCGACCCAGCGCTCCGCCGCGTCCATGAAAAAACTTCAGCTTCACATTATAGTTAGAAGCGGCTTCTGTTATGCTTTTTAGCGCAACGCGGAGCTCCCAGTTAGCGGTCACGACACCGCCGTCTTTGTTGCTGTCTGAATAACCAAGCATAATTTCCTGCACGTTATGCAGACTGCTTAAGCTGTCGCGATAGGCGGGAATTTTGAAAAGGGCATGGATAATTTCCGGTGCTGCATGCAAATCATCTATCGTTTCGAACAATGGTGAAGGCTGCAGCGTGCATATCACACGGCCATTGCTTTCACGGCGGTATAGTCCAGCTTCCTTACTCAACACCAACACTTCCAGCAAATCGCTTGTCCCCTGCGTCATGCTGATTAAATAGGTTGTGATACACTTTTGGCCAAATTCCTGCTGTGCAGCCTTAATCGTATGATAGACATCCAAGCACTCCTGAGTCCCTTCACTGTAGTTCAGATAGGGTGAGGTGATAGGCCGCGGATCGTTCAGAACGTTTGACAGCAGCTGTATCTTCTCATTCTCATTCAATGCCGCATAATCGCTTACGATGCCCATCTTGGCGAGGATCTCAGACATCGCTGACTCGTGTTCCTTACTGTGCTGTCTTACATCAAGCGCAGCCATATGGAAGCCGAAAATCTCCACTTGACGAATAAGCTTCCTCATAAGCGTATCCGCAACAAAGGTGGCATAATGGTGCCGCAGACTTGCATCCAGAATACGCAAATCTGCCAAGAATTCATCGGCGGAATTGTATTTGGCTCCTGCATCAACTTGTGAATTCCCGGTATTGTGCATCTTTTCGAGCATATAGGATAACTTAATCCGGTACGGTTCTTTATCATTGCGCCAGGCTTCTTCATAAACAATCTCCATACTAGCGCGATCTTGCTCAATTGAATTGATCAGTTCAGGTGTCACTTCTACAATATTTTTACTAAAGCTTAAGTACTCTGACAGCTCGCGTAAGCTTGTTATATATTTGCGAA
>JAQNCM010000452.1 GCA_029237615.1 Mucilaginibacter sp. | reverse complement strand
CCGTCGCCCTCCGTCCCGAGCAGACTGTCGAGGGGCACGCGGACGTCGTCATAGAAGACCTCGGCGTGGCCTCCGTGCGCCCCATCGAGATAGCCGAGCACGTGCAGCGAGCGGCGGATGTCGACGCCCGGGGTCTGGGGGTGCACGAGGATCATGCTCTGGCGGCGGTGGCGTTCGGCGTCGGGATCGCTCACCCCCATCACGATCAGCAGATCGCAGCGGGGGGACATCGCGCCGGAGGTGAACCACTTGCGGCCGCTGATCACGTACTCGTCGGCTTCGCGGCGGATCCGGGTCGCGATGTTGGTGGCGTCGGACGAGGCCACAAGCGGCTCGGTCATCGAGAACGCCGAGCGGGTGCGGCCGTCGAGTAGCGGCTCGAGATACCGTCGCTTCTGCTCGGTCGTACCGAACTGGGCGAGCAGTTCCATGTTGCCGGTGTCCGGCGCCGAGCAGTTGAACACTTCCGGGGCCAAGAATGGGCTTCGGCCCATCACCTCGCACAGCGGCGCGTACTGCAGGTTCGTGAGCCCGGCGCCGTGCTCGGGGTCGGGTAGGAAAAGGTTCCACAGCCCCTCGGCGCGCGCCTTGGCCTTGAGCTCCTCCATCACCTCGGGCGTCGCCCACGGGTTCTCGAGCGCCTCGGTCTGACGCGCGAACACCTCCTCGGCGGGCAGGATGTGGGTCTCGAAGAAATCCTCGAGCCGGCCGCGCAGATCTAGCGTCGTCTGGTCGAACGCGAAGTCCATTAGTCCTAATGATCGTAATGGATTACGCGAGAATTGCCAACCCTCGGCGCAGATGGCGGTCGATGCTCGGGCCGAGCAGCGCCTGAAACGGGTCGTGGAAGCGCCCGTCGAGGTGGCGCCGGCGGTTGTGGGCCTGGATCGCCGCCAGCTTCAGGCAGCCGAGGGCGATGAACCACTCGACGCCCTCGCGCTCGTGGACGACAAGCGTCGTGTCCCGGTCGAGCACCTCCGTGCTCGACGGAGTGCCTTCGACGCGCCGGCCGACCCCGGGGAAGTTGTCGCCGTCGGTGAACTGCACGAACCAGGCGACGTCGACGAGCGGATCGCCGAGCGACCAGATCTCCCAATCGATCACAGCACGCGGCTGCGCTCCGGTGAACAGCAGGTTGCCGAGCCGGAAGTCGCCGTGGACGAGCGCGGTGTGCGAATGCGCAGGGACATCGGAGCGCATCGCGTCACGCAGTCGCACGAACCCAGGATCGTCATCGATCCGAGCCGCGCGCATCGTGTCGCACCACAGATCGAGCTCCGCGCCGGGCTCTCGCGGGCGCTCCGCGGGGAGATCGAGTCGCTCCGCCGGGACTTGGTGGAGGGCGGCCAGGATCTCGGTCGCGGCGTCCCAGCGAGCGGCCACGAGCCCGGGTGCGAACGTTGTGTCGTCCTCCACGATCACCGGGTCGACGGCCTCCCCCGGCACGCAGCTGGCGGCGAAGAACGGCGGCGTCGCCGCGTCCTGGAAGCACACGTCCGGGACCGGCACTCCGTCGACGGGCCCCAGCGCCCTGATCAACCGGGCCTGGCGCAGCACGTCGTGGCGTCCGCGCGGAGCGCGCCCGGGCGGCGTGGACTTGACCACAACCTGCTCGTGTCCGGGCAGGCCGTCGAGCTCGACGCGGTGCGTGAGGCCCGAGTGACCCCCGGGCATGACCTCCACCCGGCGTACCACCACGCCGGGCCCGGCCGCCTGGGCGATCCGTTGCGCGAAGTCCTGCTCGACCGCGACCGGTTCCGGGGTCACTGGTCCGGCTCGTACTTCGCACGCACCTCCTGGTAGACGACCAGGGCGGCGAGGGCGGTCGGAAAGCCGACGTAGACGACGAGCATCTTCAGCGCCTGCTGGATTCGCTGTGGGTCGATCCCGGCCTGCAGGGCGCCGTGGAGATAGTTGCGCAGTTGCGCGAGCTGGCCGCACGAGGCCAGCGAGACGATCGCCACCATCATCCGGTCCTCGAACGAGATCCCCGGGCCGCTCCAGACGTCGCCGAAGATGAAGCCGTCGGCCCACGCGAGCAGATCGGGATCGAGCACGTTCAGCGCCTCGCCGAGCTCCGCGGACCGCGCTCCCTGCGCTCGCGCCCGGAGCGCGCCGCCGCTCGCCGCGCTTGAATCGGTCTCGTGACCGTCGCCCGAATTCATTATGACCAATATTACATTTGTGATCAAATGGCGATGACGCGCTAGGCTCGCGAGAGTGGACGAGATCAACACCGGAGCAGCGCAGTTGCGCGGCCAGCAGGAGACAACCCAGCTCCCGCGCGGCGAGAAGATCGCCTCGCGCGTCGCGCGACTGATCGTGGCTGACATCGTCGAGAGCGGTCGCGAGCCCGGAGACGCGCTTGCGCCCGAGTCGCTGATGGTGGAGCGCTTCGGGGTCAGCCGCGCGTCGCTCAGGGAGGCGCTGCGAATCCTCGAGACGCAGGGGCTGATCTCGATCAAGCCCGGTCCCGGCGGGGGAACGTCGGTCGCGCCGGTCAGCTCAAGCGATTTCGGCCGGATGGCGACCCTGTTCTTCCAGGTCATGCATGTGAAGCTCGGCGACGTTGTCGAGGCCCGGTTGGTGATCGAACCGGTGATGGCCCGGATGGCCGCCGAGCGCCA
>JAQNCM010000456.1 GCA_029237615.1 Mucilaginibacter sp. | reverse complement strand
GCCAAAGCCCTTCCCGCGCCGCGCATCGTCTGGGTGATGGTTCCTTCCGGCGAGATTACGACCGCCGTAGTCACCGATCTTGCCGCCGAACTGGAGAAGGGTGACATCATCATCGATGGTGGCAACTCTCGCTTCACCGAAGATTTCAAGCACGCCGCACTCGTGGGGGAGAAGGGCATCGAATACGTCGATGCCGGTGTTTCTGGAGGAATCTGGGGGCTGAAGAACGGCTACGGGCTGATGGTCGGTGGGCACAAGCAGAACATCGACCTGCTGATGCCCATTTTTGACGCCCTTCGCCCGGAGGGTCCCCGCGACGAAGGATTCGTTCACGTGGGGGAGGTCGGCGCCGGCCACTACGCGAAGATGGTGCACAACGGCATCGAGTACGCACTCATGCAGGCCTACGCCGAGGGTTATGAACTTCTCGACAAGCGCCAGGACATCATCAAAGACGTCACTGGCACCTTCAAAGCCTGGCAGCGGGGAACGGTCGTTCGGTCCTGGCTTCTCGAGTTGTTGGTTCGCGCCCTCGAGGAAGATCCGGAGTTCAAGGACATCGAGGGTTATGTCGAAGACTCAGGCGAGGGGCGCTGGACCATCGAGGAGGCGCTCGCGAACGCAGTGCCCGTTCCCACGATCAGCGCATCGATCTTCGCGCGCTTCGTCTCGCGCCAGCCAGAGGGATCTCCTGCAATGAAGGCCGTTGCCGCACTGCGCAACCAATTCGGCGGACACTCGGTCAAAGCCGTCGACTAGTCACGTGACCACGTGATCGTCACCCACCTCAGCCTGAGCGATTTCCGAAATTACACGACCGCGGAAGTCCCCCTGGTCGCCGGATCGAATCTCTTCGTCGGGAGTAACGGCCAGGGCAAGACGAATCTTGTCGAATCGCTGGGATATTTGAGCACCCTCGGATCCCATCGCGTGTCGTTCGATCACGCGATGATTCGACAGGGGGCTGAGTCGGCCGTCATCCGCGCACGTCTCCAACACGGCGACCGTCAGGTGCTCACCGAGGTACAGATCAATCGCTCTGCACCGAATCGCGCCCAGGTCAACCGCTCGGTGATCAAGACACGGGAGTTGCCGCGCTACTTCTCCAGTGTGCTGTTCGCGCCGGAAGACCTGTCGCTCGTCAGGGGAGAACCTTCCGGGAGGCGTCGATTTCTCGATGAGTTGCTCGTGCTCCAGTCCCCGCGACTCTCTGGAGTCATCGCGGACTACGAGCGGGTGGTGAAGCAGCGGAACACGCTACTGAAGTCGGCACGGGCATCGGGGATCAGGGCGACCCAGCTCGGCACGTTGGAGATCTGGGACGACCGACTCGTGATGCTTGGATCACAGCTGATCGAGGCAAGAACCTCACTGGTGGCGCAACTGCTCCCGGGGCTCACCGCCGCCTATACGGCGATCGCCGGCGAGGATCACCACGCCCGTCTGGCAAGCCAACTCAGCATCTTCGCCGGAATCGCAGACCTCCATGACGGTTCCGCCGCCGCGCCCACCGTGCTGTGTCGCGACCGCCTCACGGCGGACGAGGCCATCGTCGGATTTCGTGAAGCACTCGCGCGTCTACGCCGAAGCGAGCTCGACCGCGGGATCACGCTCGTCGGACCGCATCGCGACGACCTCATCCTTGAGTTGAACGGACTTCCGGCAAAGGGCTACGCGAGCCACGGTGAATCGTGGTCATTCGCGCTGGCGCTGAAATTGGCTTCGGCGACTCTGCTTCGGCGTGAGTCGTTATCGGGGGATCCTGTGCTCATGCTCGACGATGTCTTCGCGGAACTCGACGAGTCGAGACGCCTCCGACTGGCGGCTGCGGTCGAAGACTTCGAGCAGGTTCTCATCACGGCGGCGGTCTACGACGACGTGCCCGAACGATTGACGGGAAATACCGTGCGAATAGCGCACGGAACCATTGTGGGTGATGCGGAATGACCGAAGAACCGCCGGTTTCGGAGTCGGTCGGCGTGTATCAACGATTTCGCCGGGTGTTCGGCGACGGCTCCTCCCGTTCCAGCGACGCGCGGAAGAGATCCAAGCGCGAACCGGGATCGACCGTTCCCTTCGGGGGCGGTCGGGACCCCGAAGGGCTCGGTTCCATCGTCGATGCGCTCACCACGAGGCTCGGCTGGAACTCTCCGCTCGCCCGCTCGGAATTGCTCGCCTCGTGGACCGAAATCGCCGGCGCGGAGACCGCGGAACACTCGGCGCCCGCCGGAATCGAGGACGGTGTCCTCACCGTGCACTGCGATTCGACCGCCTGGGCGACACAGCTTCGATTGATGCGCGTTCAGGTGATGAACCGGATCGCTGCGCGCTACCCGGACGCGGGCATCCAGTCATTGCGATTTGAGGGACCCAACGCCCCCTCCTGGAAAAGAGGTCCCAGATCAATTCCAGGGCGTGGTCCGCGCGATACTTATGGCTAACTAGGCAAAATCGGTCGACCGACTCGGATAAAGACCCCAGACGGGCGATTTCGGACATAGTAGAGGCCTTCATTTGGTAGAATCGAAAGGTCGTCCTGGCAGCTATCTTTTCGGTAGCCCGGCCGCGAACGACCTATCGATCCACCCCCGGCAGGAGCCCAATTACATATGCCAGCAAACCGCTCGAATTCCGAATCTGAAGACAACTACGGTGCAGATCAGATCCAGGTCCTCGAGGGGCTTGAGGCGGTGCGCAAGCGCCCCGGTATGTACATCGGTTCAACGGGCCCGCGAGGCCTCCACCACCTCGTCTATGAGGTAGTCGACAACTCGGTCGATGAGGCGCTCGCGGGCTACTGCGACACGATCCTCATCACCATGCGCAAGGACGGCGGCATCCGGGTCGTCGACAATGGCCGCGGTATCCCGGTCGATCTCAACAAGTCGGAGAACAAGTCGACCGTCGAGGTCGTGCTCACGATCCTGCACGCCGGCGGCAAGTTCGGCGGCGGCGGCTACTCGGTCTCGGGCGGACTCCACGGCGTCGGTCTCTCCGTGGTCAACGCGCTCTCGAAAGAGCTGGATGCCGAGGTGCGCCGCCAGGGCCACGTCTGGCGTCAGTCGTACAAGCACGGCATTCCCCAGGCCCCGCTCGCGGAGGGCGAAGCGTCGGAAGAGCACGGCACGATCATCACCTTCTGGCCGA
>JAQNCM010000395.1 GCA_029237615.1 Mucilaginibacter sp. | reverse complement strand
TAGTTTGGTCTCCTGCATCTTTATTAAGGGTGGCATCAAGCGCTATTTGCGTAGCACTCGCTGTGGTTTCCTCGCCTGTCCAGGCATTTCCGCGAAAACTTGCTACATACGCAGGGAGAAATATAAACAACAATACCAACGCAGGCACAAAAACGATCGTGACAATTTTTTTGTAATTCGGGTATAAAAATATGCCCAATACCAGTACACTGATGATGATTGGCTCTTTAAACCCTGAGGTAAGCGCCTGGTGAAAATTAAAAAGATACAGAGCAAGGCAAATTAAAGTATTGGTCACTTTTTGAAGAGGCAAAGCAAAAGCAAGCGCAAGTGTACCAGCAATAAAGCTTAAAGAGCTCAATTGAAAATAAAACTGAGACAACCCGGGTATTTTCAAAAAAAGTAGTGAAACCGGAAAGCTTATTAATGCAGTAACTAGTAACAGGTTTGCGAGTTTATCTTTTTCAATAAAATATTTCTGCTTAACAGGGTATCTCATAAAAATCAAAATACCCGAAACGAAAGCAGCATGGCCTAAACAATAATAACGCTGGCACTGCGCCGTGAGCTTCAATAAGTCCTGATCAACCAGCAAGATAGAATTTGTTTTTTGCAGATACTCGTAGCCCATGAGGTTTAAAAAATAAAAGATAGAGGTACAACACATATAACCCCCAAAAATTATTTGCACGATAAAAATAGGCCTCATTAACTGTTCAGCAAAGGTTCTGTCAGCGGGTAACGGTTTTATTTTTCCGGTTAAAGAGATAAAAAATATAAAAAAGGAACCCAGCCAGGCAATTAAATATGATACTTCAGGTATTGATTGAAAAATCAGCGAAATCAACCATGGTAAAAAAAGAAAAACATGTTTCCCTAAATCATTGCCTTTTTCCATAATTAAGCCGGAATGCAAAATAAATTACCGCCTTCAATATTTTCTGAATTTGTTAAAAGCTCACACCCAACCGGGGTTATTTGATAAACAGTATAGTTAAGCGATTTCAAAAATAAATAGCAATCCGCAATTTCCTGACCGGTTTTAATCCAGTAATGTTCATCATATTCAAATATTATTCGCGGCCTATGTTTTTCCAAAGTTCCCTTTAACCCTTTTAGTACTTGATATTCAAACCCTTCCACATCAATTTTTATAAGTTCAAGCGATGTAAAGTTTTGGATTTCGGGAAGATTATCGCCAACTTTTATAGTTACACGCTCATTTTCAGATCCGCCATTTTTGTTATATAAACTAAATGCTCCCTGGTTCCATGACTTTTTGTCAATTCTAAAATCAGCTTCGCTTTCCAGGTCGGCCAATGCAAAAGGAAGTAACGTGACATTTGTTATTTTATTTAACAAAATATTCCTTGAAAACTTTTCCTGTAAATGACTAAGGGGTTCAAACGCATAAATCTTTCCATTTTCGCCTGCGCATTGTGACATTCTTATACTCTGCAAGCCAACATTAGCACCTATATCCAGCGCGTTTTCTCCGCTTTTAAGTGAAATCCTTATCAGTTTATTTATTTCACTCTCATAGGTTCCTGTGCTTAATATGGTCCATTCAACATAATTGTCGGCATTGGCATAAATTGCAATATCCTCATCACTTAACCATGCTATACCGTTGTTTATTTTCAATTTAAGATTATTAGACGGTTTCAACCAACGTGAAAGGCGTTCTTTACCTGGCAACTTCCAGTTCCGGGTAAGATCAAGCTTGATACGATCAATACGTTTCATTCAACAATTTATTTTCTATGGCTTTTGCGATAGCCATGAAGGTCCATTCTTTAATTATCATTCCGGACTGTTCCCCCATTTTATTCAGCAGTTCCCTATCATCAATTAACTTTTGAAGATAGTAAGTAATACTGTCAAGGCTATCAGTTTTAAAGACAAAGCCGTTTTCTCCACTCTTAACAAGGTCCGCTGCGCAACCAACTCTGTCGGATGCTAATATAGCTTTTCCGCACGCCATAGCCTCATTTATACTCAAACCCCAGGTTTCGCTTTTAGATGGTAAGCAAAATATATCTGCGGCCTGGTACAAAACAGGCATATATGATTGATTTTTAAAATCCAGAAAATGGACGTTCCTTGAAACCTTGCTTTTTTTTGCCTGGTCTTTTAATATAGCTTCGTTAACACCATTCCCAACTAAAAGAAGGTGTATATTTTGCCGGTTCAAATTTATAAAGGCTTCTAACAGCAATTCGACATTTTTAACGACATCGAATTTGCCTGCAAATAATATTATTATATCCTCCTTTTGGATATTTAAAGACTTTCGCAGTTCGGCAACATCTTTATGCTTGTTTTGAGAAAAGCGTTCGTTGTCAATTGCGTGGGGGGCAAAACTTAATTGTTTCTCTTTTAATCCATATTGTAAAAAATATGCTTTGTTATTTTTCCCAGCATAAAAAGCATGGTCAATATGACTATAAACCCACCTCAAAAAAATATACTTAGCTGCTTTTTTAATTCCTTTTGTTTCGTTTAAAAGTGTCGAATCTCCACGGAAATATACAGGCAATTTATTTTTAAAATAAAGTAAGGCTTTTAAATGGCTACGATATGCCCATCCGTATATTAAAACAGCATCTGGCAACCATTCCATTACCATGGTTGTTAATCCGGGGTTGATAATCCCGTTAAAGGTATGTGAGCCGGGATCTGATGCAGTATTATTAACCCATTCGTAATTGTACCCGTTCAATAATGGGATATCCCAACTTACCGTTTTGCCAAACCCCAGGTCATATTTTGCCGTCTGACCAGATCCCAGGGTATAAAAAACTTTTATCCGGATATTTCCCCGCTCATGCAAAAGTTTAAAGACCGGTGCATAATATTGAATGGGATGGGTTGTAATAATTGCCAGTCTTTTCATTTAGTGGTAAGATTACCAACCGACAAAAATGGTTTTTCCAACAAGTTATAACTTAATTGTGAAACCGGGTACAAAACTATCGTACTTATAATAGTTGTTATCACAGGCAACATTATTCCTTTCGAAATTGGTAAAAACCTTATTATATAACCAGCAATTATCGGAAATACCAAGGCGTGCCATAAATAAAAGCTATAAGATATTTTACCCATCTTTTTAAATAGTTTATTGCCCAAAATAAGATTAAGCCATTTAACAGAAGTCACAGCTAAATACAAAATACCGGCAAAGCCGCCCCCCATAATGATAAACCCTAATAACTTATATAAATTATAATAATAAGGCGATAAAGCAAGCACTTGTCTTGAAATGAAAGCTCTGCCGACATAGGTGATAGCCAAAAACATGAGAAGCCATAATATCCTGCTTTTTAAATAACTATTACTTTTAATGAGCAACCTTGCAGCAATTACTCCGCAGCCAAATTCTATCCCTCTGAAGAATATGAAATTGGTAAACCAATCATACTGATCTTTAAATATAAAAACTGAGATAACGCCGATAAAAAAAACAATTCCAAATACTCCGATAAATATTTTTTTAAAGCCTATTTTATTCTGATAAATCAACAAAAAAGGAATGATCAGATAAAATTGCCATTCGACCCCTAAAGTCCAGAAATGCGAAGCGATATTATACTGAGGAAAGATAGCATTAAGGTAAAAAACGCTGTTTAGCAAATAAATCATATCAACAGCTATATCATGATTAGCGATAATAATATAAACAATCGCAATTGCATAAAACGCAGGCGAGAGCCTTACCCACCTTTTAATGATAAACCTGTAAAAGTCGTGATAAGAAAATTCATTCTTTGAGGCATAAAAATAATACATGCAAAAGCCGCTGATCACAAAAAATAAATCAACCCCATTACCACCTATAGCTAAAATAGCAGCAATATCAATTGGACCAATATAATATCTTGGATTGCCAAAGAATGTCCAGGCATGTATCCATAAAACACCTATGGCAGCTAAAAATCTTAAACCGTCAAGCGTTTGTATTCTTTGCCGCATAGTATTGTATTGCCTGATCAAATAGTAGGGTTTGTTTACCAGTTAAATTTTTTGCACTATACTTTTCAAATTTTGGAGTGAGGGAAATCGGTGAAAACAAATCATTTCCCCAATTTGAAAGCAGCTTGTAAATCGTATCAGATGGTTGTTGTATCTCTTTATCGAAAGTTAAAATTATGGCTTTGTCTGTTGATTCTTTCAATATCACAACTGCATTACTATTTTTATTAAAAATTGCAAGTAATGGCTTTTTTGCTAACAGGTAAGGATAAATTTTTGATGCTGAATATTTTGCATCAGCTGAGCCGGGAATAAATAAAGCATCTGCTTGCTGTAAGGTTAATATGGTGTGATAATAGCTTATCCGGTCGGTAATCTCAACAATATGGTCCTCAACACCATATCGTTTGGCTAAAGGTAATATGGTAGGCTCACCACTCCCAGCAACAACATAACTGGTCCCGATAAAATAAAATTTTGTTTTTTTAAATAATTCAAAATTGTCTTTTAACCCTTTTTTTAATGCTTTAAAAACAGGCGTAATAGCTTTGTGCATATCAAGGCCACCCCTGCCAACGTATACTATATTTTTAAATCCGCTATCCAGCAGAAATTCAAATTTGCCATGGTGATCTGCAGCTATTTCAAGATCTGGTTTAAAAGCGCCAAATGTAATGGTAGCGGTAGGAACATCTTTTAAGAATAGGTATCTTTTTTTTAAATCATTAATATAATATTCTGACACACTTATTAAACCGTCAACAGTTTTCATGGCTTTCGCTTCGAGTATTTTATGGAGCCCGTAAACTATCTGATACTTTGGCGGTCTTTCATTTTTAGGCTTATACTTATAATATTCTGAATACCACGGATCCTGCATATCTATCACGTAAGGTATGTTAAATCGTTTTTTCCAATAGCTGCCCAAAATGCACACCGGAAATTGAGTTGTAGAAAAATAGATTAGATCGTATTTATTATTTTTCAAAAGTTCATTTACTTTCTGCCGATAGTACCATATCGAACGGAATCCAAGACTCCCTAATCCAAGCTTTGATGTCCACTTTTTATTAAAGGCTTTTACTGTATGGATCTTTATATCAGCCGGGATACTTTGGATAAGCAATTCGTCTTTTACCATATCAGAATAACGCGGATCAACGGTAACTACTTCAGGCTCCCATCCAAATTCTTTAAAATATAGTAGGCTCACGCGTATTCGATGCATATCCGGTGCATTAGAGGGAACAAAATACGGCGATATGATAAGTACGCGTTTCAACTGGTAAGTGTATCATTAATTACTTTAAGAAACTTTTTGCTTTCTTTTTCCCAGTTTAATTGCGTTTGTCCAATTGTGAAAGCATTTTTTTTAGTTTGGTATAAAAGCTCCCGATCTTCATTATAAGCTGTTAAAATTGCAGCCAGATCATTTACATCGCTGAATGTTTTACCGGTTTCTGAATATTGCGCTAGAAAGGCACTATGTGAAGGTATATTGCTGGCTATTACGGCCAACCCGCTTTGCAAATAAGTGAACACCTTATTACCCAGTGCAATTTTATTGTTTAACGAAAAGCCCATTTCAGGGGCGAGTCCGATATCAAATTGTGCGGCCAAAATAAATATCTCATTTGCGTTAACAGGTGCGTAAAAATGTATTCTTTCATTCTGCACTCCTGACATTTGTGCTAATTCCAAAAGTTGTCGTTCATATCCTTCATCAGAAGAGCCCAGCAAATGCAGTTCACATACAAATGTTGTTAAGCCCATTGCTTTAATCACCATCTCCAACCCACGTTTTGGACCAATGGTTTGCGAAAACCAAAAAAGATTTATCGGGCCATTTTTATTATTGATAATATTAATATCAAAAGCTAGTTTAGGAAATACATTTAAGATAGATGTTACTTTCCTTTTATATAATTGCGCATAATTTTCAGCGATAAGCGGACTGGAGGCTGTTAAATAATTCACAAAAGGCAGATATTTATCTTCGAGGAATTTACACAGCTTAAAATGAAACGAATTAATATCATCAGAAATTTCATGCCGGTGAAAATCTTCTGCATCAAAACCACAGGGCTTTTTATAACGCCTGGCAGCTTTAACTGTAGCGGTTAAGGCCCCTAAATTATGTGCGATGTAAATATCTGCCTTATATTTTTTTGCTGCCCTTATTAAAAAAAAGCTGCTTCTTGCAATAGCTATATCAGCTAAATAATTAAATATCCCTGTTTTTTCAAGTATATATCTTGCAGTTTTATGGATTACACGGCTTAAAAACCACGTTAAAGAATTTTGCCCCGGGGAGCCTCCGATACATATTGCATTCCATTTCTTTTCGCTAAATAATTGTTTGTCATGCAAGGTTCCCCATTCATTCCAATAAGCGTATAATACGGTAACATCATGCCCCGCATCAGATAAAACATCTGCTTCTTTTACCAGACGAGGGTTTAAAGAAGGCTGACCTGAAGATATAATAAGTACCTTTTTTAAATTTTTTAGCTCCACCTCTTATCACTCCGAAAAGGCGATCCTTCCTTAACAAATAAAAAATCAGATTGGTATAATACACCGTCCAGAGGCCTTTTTATCAACGTGCATATATCAAAAACCACAAAACCTTTTGCTTGCATAAAATGTAACACATCAGCTACTAAAGGACAGTTTTTATAGATGTCTAAAAAAGATACCTCAAGTAAAATAAATTCTGCTGCGGCCAATGTTTTTTCGCCACCTTTTAAAATTTCCAATTCATAACCCTGGGTGTCAATTTTTATAAAATCGGGATTGCTAAAAGAGGTATGTGCTGTAATGGAATCAAGGCTAGTTAATTTTCGGCTTTCCCTTTTTGCATTTGTGATATTATTCTCATCCAATACCGAGCTTGCCGTCTCATATTTATTAAAAGTGACAATAGATTCATTTGCCCCAAGTAAAGAAATTTTATAATCTATATCTTTATAATTTTGCTTTATTTCTGCTAAAGCAGATTCTTTCTCTGTCTGCCCTTCAATCATTAATATTGCACTTTCCGGAAAAATCTTTTTAAAATCTGTGGCCCAATTTCCTTCGTATGCCCCAATATCCAAACAATATTTTGAATTAAAGCCTAAATGTTTTATCCGTTTTAAACTAGTTTCCTGGCTTGGCACTCCTAACACATCCTTTACAATCTTTTTTGCATTTGCAGGCAGCAATTTCTTTAAAATCGATTTTATCATACTATTTTAAAACATTTTAAATACTCATGAGCAATAACTGAAATATCAAAATTTCTTTCAGCCAAATTTCTGCAAGTCCTTCTATTAAGCTTATTAACTTCTTTAACAGCAGCTATCATTTCATCTGGCGTATTAACTTTTAACCCTGTTTGTTGTGTTATAACTTCAGTAACTGAGCCCCTGTTAAATGCAATAACCGGGGTGCCGCAAGCCATTGCTTCAATCATCACAATTCCAAACGGCTCATCCCATTCAATGGGGAATAGCAGCGCTTTTGCCTGACCCAGGTATTCGTTTTTTTGTCCGTCATTTAGCGGACCAAGGTATTTTATTTGATCATTATCAATTTGAGGTTCTATTTCGGTTTTAAAATAATCTGGGTTTTCAGGAATATTACCGCCAATGATTAATTTATGGCCTGTAGCTTTTGCTACTTTAATAGCAGTATGCAACCCCTTTATTTTTTCCATACGACCCAAAAACATTAAAGGCGCATCATCTTTAACTGTATCATTTAACTGATATTGAGAAAAATCTACGCCATTATAAACAGTAGCCCATTTACCCGAAACGTTGCCGGTGGATACGCAAAAATTACTGCACCCGGTAAAGATCAAATTTCTTACCGGTAATGCTGACACTATCTTTATGCCCGATTTTGACACCGGCCGCTCATATGTCATTAATTTAAACACAGGTTTGTTTAAAACAGGTAAAAAATAAACTAAACGGCCAAAATTGTGAATGAGGTCAAATGCTTTATGATTGTTTGTCAAATACTTCCAAACAAAGTAAATTTCTTTATTCCGTGTCCATTTAGAAGTTTTTGAATTATTCCCAAAAGTAATTGTGGTTCCGCTACAATATGAATCAGGGCCTGAAAGCAAAGTTACCTCGTGACCCAATTTATGGTATTCTTCAGCCAATAAATAAACAATCCGTTCAATACCCCCATATAATACTGGAGGGACAGGAAGGCCCGGATTCATGATTAGCAAAATCCTCATTTTCTCAAAAGCCGATCTTCAACTTCACGATATATTTGTAAATATTTTTCAGCGCAAATTTCGAGTGTAAGATTTTCCAAAATATATTTTCTTGGCTTAAATTCGTTTAGGCTGGCTAAAAAACCATCTAATTTTTCCTTGAAATCTTCTGCATCAGTAAATTTGACACCGCATCTTTCATCCCAATAGGGAACTGAACTTACGGGCTTATATTTTACTCTTTCAGGGTAATAGTGTGGATCCTGCCAATAACCACTCCTATCCCAGGCAAGGATTGGTATATCTGACGAAAGTATTTGTTGATACGCTATCCCTTGTGTTTCACTTTCAGATAAAAATATTGCAGCCTTTACTTTAGAAAGAGTCTTTTGCAACTCCGCGTGTGTGTATGCTCCGTATCTTATTATTTGGACAACCAAATTTCGATCTTTAAGTATTTTTAATATCGGATTTAGTACTTTATGTAACAGGGTATCCCTATCCTGATTTAATTTGTCGTAAATGACAAAATCAATTTCATGGTGATAACCCGGAATAGGCATTGACCAGTGTTCTGTATTTATCCCGACTGGCCAGGCTGTAACAATGTCGCCATACCAGGGTTGAAACATTTGCTGCATCCATGGCCCCGGAACTAATATGCGTTCAATAGTAGGATATTGTTTCAGTAAGTCTGGATAATCAATAGGATGCGAAAATATTCCTGCACCTAAAATTATTGGATTTACCCAGTTTTTTTTTGTCAATAAATGAGGCTTTCCTATTATACAGGCTATTTCTTCAGGGTGTCTTTTTATATACTTATAATCATTAAATCTATATGGAATTCCAATTTTATCCAGCCCTTCCATTAAATTAAGCGCAATCATCATCACACCGCCTGGTCGCTGTTTCCCTCTTATAAATCTGCGAATGAGTCTTCTTGGATAGCGGTCATACTTAAACCATCGGTCCGGATCAGGCTCTTCATAAAATAAATTAAGCGGCTTTATTTCCATCCATATTTAACAAATCGGCCTATTGCAAGGATTTTCTGGGTGAATGAAAAGCCTAAAAAGCTATACAAAAATCCTTTAAGACCTTTTTCAGGAATTTGAAATGAAGGATTTAGCTTTAATATCCATTGATATACCTGTGCAGCATCTTTTAAATGATGTTGAGCAATCCACGTAGTTACAGGCCATAATGCCGTACATGCAGCATTTTTTCTAATTTCTGTTAACTGATTAGTTTTCTCTAATTTTGATAAGATCTTTTTATAAATATTAACATATTGCCAATTCGTTACCTGGGATTTTAAGCCTTGGTAGTTTGCCTGCATCTGTTGAGCATGCTGCACCCAATAACCGGCGCAACCCTCAACTATTGCCATATTAGGACTCAATAATCCAACCTCCAGTAAAAACATTCGGTCCTCACGTAATGCAAAGTCCGGGCGCCTCGGTACAGCATCAACCAACTTGCGATGGAACAACATCCCCAAAAAATGACTCCCATATTGGTTACCTAATTGAATTTCAAGAAAATCTTCCCAATGACTTATTTCAGGATTTATTGTTATTTCACCAGTTTCCATGTTATAGCTGTCTACCCTTGAACAAACCAATTCAGCGTTGGTCTCAATTGCTTTTGTGTATTGTTTGTCAATTGTCCCCTCACACAAAAAATCATCACTATCTAAAAACCTGATATACTTTCCTGTTGCAAAAGAAGCCCCTTTGTTTATAGCATAAGGTTGTCCCTGGTTTTCTTGTCTTATACTAATTATTCCGGTTTGCGCTTGCAACCACTCCCAGGTTCCGTCTGTGCTGCCGTCATCTACTACAATAATTTCTGTTTTGCATTGTGTATTCCTGCTGCTATCTATAGCTTTTGGCAAACACCATAGCCTATTGAATGTTGGGATAATTACAGAAACATCAATTTTATTTTCTTCTAGCACCTATTAATTTTATTAAAACTAATGGCATATGCCTTTTTATGAAGTGCTTAAACTCCCATTCATATCCTGGCCTATTACCGGAAAACGACATTTTAAACCAATAAAATAATTGTTTGACCTTACTGCTAAGGTCAGTTTTGTTTGCACCTTTATAATCAAGCCAATTTTGAATTCTGGTAAGATTGGTAGGTCCAACCATTACATTTTCACATAAAGAGTAGGAATTAAAATTTTCACTTTTAAAACTACTCAATACATTCTGTCTAATCCTTTCGAGTCCTTTTATCTTTCTTACATCAAAATCAATCATCACATCCTTTATTTTGAATATTTCCTTTGATTTTAGCAGGTCAAGCAGAATATCAGCCTCTGCACCTTCACAGTTTAATTTAACGTATACTTCATCCCTTATAGTTATGTTTTTGTTAAACCACTCGCTTGCATTTACAAATTGACACATTTCAAAATCATTTTCTTTAACATCCTCGTGGTCCTTAAATACGCTTCCAGCAACTGTACCGGGCGAATAAATCTGTTGTGTTGTATTTTTATTCCACAATCCATATTGAAGTAAATTTATATTTCGCTTCCCTGCTGCTATTTTATTTAACTTAACATGTAATCCCTTTACAGGTTCGAAAACAAAAATCTTGTCAAATGAATACTTTGGGTCAAGAACACCTGTTAATGTCTGTCCCTCATGACCACCTACGTCTAAAAATATCTTCATTAAATACGTCTTGAAGGTTTGACTTTTCGAATACCGAATAATAAATGATACACTGGTCTTAAAATATTCTTTGCGGTATTTTTTATACGGGCTGGCAGCTCAATTGTAATCAAAGCGATAAAATTAGTCAGTTTCATTGACGAACCGGTTATTGCTTTATACAATCGATAAGTTTCCCTTTTGTATGGATAATGTGCTGTATAATAACCAAGGAAATGAAAAACCAAAGGTGAAACTCTTTCAAAAGGATACCATTCCTGGTGCAATTTATGAGGGGCTGGAGGATTATATAACCAACTTTTACCACTTATAACATCAATATGATAACCGCCAGGACAGGCTTGCGGGTCACTCATAATACTTCCATCATCCTTAATTGGTGTTTGCTTATGCAGTTGCATAGCCAATGCCATTAAAACCTCATCGTTTGGACTGTTCCGCAATCTTACAAAACCTATTTCATCATACCTTTCTTCTAATTCCCTGGCTGTAGCGTAAACAGATCTTGCAGCTTCTCCTTTTTCCAGATAATAAATTCCACCATTGAACTTTGGTATATGAGGCACATTGTAGGTTTTACACACTTTTTCAATATCCCCAAACCACTCACCATTTTCGATATAACTACCTATTACAGAAACAGAATGCCCTCTAAATTGCTCAAAAACATTGTCTAGCTTTCCAAATAACAAGCAATCGCTATCAACAAAAAGTGTTCTGTCACTGGTAATCAGCTTATCCAAATGCAATTTAGGAGAAAAAGCCTTTCCAAACTCCCCGGGTTTAACTTTTATAATCTGCACTTTATCTTTCAAATCTTCAGGTAGTTGATCTTCCTGGTCCGTAACCAATTGGAAATTTATATCGCTATCCGGATGCCACCAAAAAAAAGACCGGGCTAAATTAATCGCCATCTCCACAAATATTGGTTTACCTGTAGCCAGGGTTAAAACACTTCTTGAATCAGGCACGTTTACGTATTGATTTTAAACTGGCAATAATTCTGAAAGAAAACTCATACATTTCATTATTCCCAAGTTGTTTTATAGCCAATTCAAATAAGGCTCTTGTTAACTTAACTACCATTAACAATTTCCTCCATAAAGGTGGTTTCGGAATTGTTAAAAGATGTGTTTTGGTCCTTTGCTCAAGCGAATTGGTCATATGCCAGCTTCTGGGTGTGCTTTCCAGGTATCCTTCATGTGAAATATTTATTTGGTCAGCAGGGTCAATTATAACAGATTTTATTTGGTTTTCTTTAAAATTTGCTGTCAGGAAATTTTCAAAACCATGTTCGCCCAGTTTATCCCCTTTAGGGGCTTGTTCTAATAATGTAAAGGCCGACTTTATGTATACTGTATTACAAAGACAGGGATTTGCCGAAAAGCCAAAAGTTGTTTCGTATAAATTATCATTAATAGGTAAGGCTTTTAATTCCGATTTTAGCGGTGTCCACTGGCTAAATAAAACCTGACACCAATTTTTATGCTGTTGCAATAGGCCCAGCTGGTAATTTAAATCAAATGTTTTATGAAATGTCCAATCATCTTCTAACCAAAAAAAGTAAGGTGCGTCAACCAGTTTTAATGCATTTGCTATGCTATTTACATAACCACGCCTGGTATTATACTGGATAGTTATATGAGGGTTTATTTCTATAATAATTGCTGGATCAATCTTTCCGTCAACAGCCAGGATAAATTTTTTAAACGGATAACTACACGCTTTAGTAAAAGATTGAACTGTTTTTTGAAGCAGATGCTCCCGCCCTTCACAAGTAAAAATTATTAAATCAATCATCTTTTGTAATCATAAGCGTCAATCCGATGTTAGTTTGCTGCCGTGATTTTAGTATTTAAAAATTGCAGCGTTCGTACAGTTTTCCATCCCAATAACTTTGAAAGAACAGACTTAAAACCCACCTTAAATGGTTGAAAGTAATAAAGGGGATCAAGTTCTCTTGCTTTTTCCTCAGCAGCTATCGCCAGTTCTTTATAGCGCGGATACAAGGTAAAGGTATTATCCCAAAATAACCGGCTTAAGGCTATTTTTGCATCAAATCTATTTGTGCTGGCTAATAAATTTTTCGCTTTTAATTCTGTGGATTTTAAGAGACTTAAATATGTTTTATCATTTTTTAAGGTGCTAAGACTATTATTTGTTGTAAATTTTCGATAATAGCTTAAAGCCTCGGGTTCATGTAAAATACCTCCAGAAGCTAAAACTACCCTGCAAAAGTATTCACCGTCGTCATCTACGCTTAATTCTTCATTCCAGCTACCGGCCTTATCCAATACCGCCCTTGGGCATAACCAGGAGTGGACTGTGACCATACCGCCATAGCCGAGCCCTATGTGTTCTCCTCCATAAAGCTTAATCAAAAAATCGACCGGATCATCTGAGCCTTCTTTTACCCAATGGTCTTCCGGCTTCTTATTAGAAAAATCTTTTCCGTCTATAAAGTAAACTGTTGGGCAGGTACATATATATCCCGGTTTCTTTCGCAATAAAATCATTTGGTCATAAATTTTATTAGAACTGATTAAATCATCCGCATCAAGATATTGGATATATTCTCCACCAGCTTCCATCATGCCTTTGTTTCTGGCGGCAGCGGCGCCTTTATTTTCCTGGTGAAATACTTTCACCTCTTCGTTCTCAAACGCTTTAGCCACCGTTAACGAATTATCTGTTGACCCATCATCAATTACAATAATCTCAATGTTTGCATAGGTTTGATTTAATGCCGAAGAGATAGACAGCGCCAAATATTTTTCAGAGTTATATACAGGGATAATAATAGAAACGAGCGGATTCATCGGGAATTAAATATCTCCATCCACCTTTTTTTTGTTGATGAGTTTTCTGGGATGATATTGTTTTTAAACCATGGCTGTTCGAGGTACTGAAGGTAACGTTCCGGCTCGCTGTCAAGAGCGATTACCTGTTCAATTAAAGGGCCAAAATCCATTTTATTAAACTGAAGCCGGGTTTTGTATTCTCTTAGGTAAGATTTTATTTTTCTTTTGATCCTATTTTTGGGGCTTTTAAGAAATGCCGGCCGCATATCTTCAAAATCCATTTGCCCCATCGTTTTTATGTTAAGGCCCAACCAATGATTTTTTTGGGGTAAATATTCCGGCGCGTTAATAAAACTTTTCGTATTAAAAACATCTCCTATAAACGGATCTCCGTAATAAATAGGTATACTATCAGCCTGCATAGCATCATAAAGCTTTTCAGTTTGATATCCCGGAAAAATGTCATTTTCAAATGCGATTGTGAACTTGTATTCAGATAAAAATTGCTTTTTTATATCCCATTTGTTACCAGCATAAATACTATCAATCCCAGGCATATTATTCATCGATCTGCCGGGAGCGTCCACTTTCTTGTATTTGGATAGCTGTGAAAAAAAAGCTTCGCGGTAAGGTACTTTATGCGAGTATAAAAAATTGCAAAATTTTGTTTTTGAGGCTAATATTTTCTCCGGATTATAATCTGTTTGCTTAATTAAAGATGACGGGGCTATCCCATGCCACTGAATCCGTTTATACCGGGGGTTATTTATATCCTGTTCAAGGGGAACCCCAAATGCCCATTCACAAATACTCAGGTCGGGAACAATGTTTTCACAAAAATAGCCTATCCTAACATAGTTACCCTCAGGAGGTAAATCATTCCCATAGGGTCCAAATACAACATAATCAGGCGTATCGCTATTGATAAACTCATACTCTTTTATCAATTCACTTAAAATTTCATTAACGGACCATTCAAAAGATAAGCCGTTCTGAAATTTTATTTTCACAGGCCTCTTCATTTATTTTAAACCACCGTAAAGTTTAGAAAACAATCTGCAGGAAAGCATATAAGCCTTAGAGTTAAACCTCTTTAAATATGAAAATTTGAATAAAGGGAGCAATATGGCTTTTAAATAATAGGATAAGCGACTTTTATTGTTCCATTTTAAATCATAATATAAAAATTGACCATAAGTATATTCGAATAAATCTTGATTACTTAGAATAGAATGTGATTTACTACCGATATGAGTAACCTTAGAAGAGGTCACAAGTGCATGCTTTATATGAAACTTATTCATGGTATTTCCATAATCGTTGTCGGCAAACCAAAACTCAAATTTTTCATCTAAATAACCTGTAGTGCTTAAAATTTCTCTTTTAAAAAATATACACCAGCCAATTAATATTCCATTTATTGTACTGACAATATTTCTCCCGTCGTCTTTAACGGTGTTTTTATGAAAATTTTCACAATATGGATTTACGCTTTTCAAGTCCTTATCAAGTTGCATTTGATTTAAAATCTGAGAGGCCCAGCCTTTACGAAAAATGAGGTCATTATTACATAAGCATACATAAGGGTTTAAAGTTGCTTTAATACCAATATTCATATAACGGTTGTACCCAAAAGGCTTATCTGTGTAAATTGTAGTTGAATGTTTAAACTCATAAGGTTTTAAATTTTGATTCGATTCTATTACAACAATATTAAACTGAATTTCATCAGGGTCTTCAGATGCGATAAGTGTATCAATTGTTTGAATGGTTAAATTTTTCAAAGCCTCATCTTTGGCATAGCTGAGTATAATAACATCTATTTTTACTTTATCTTCCATTCAACGCGTTTGAGCTAAAATTTTTTTTAACAAACCAACTCTCACTGATGTATGGTGCTTTGACAAATAATTTTCATACAGTTTTAAATCAGGCCCGTTTCCATTTAAAGCTTTTGATAATTCATTTTCAAATAATAAATAGTCATCACATGAAATACAAATTTTTTCCATCTCAAAATATTGTGTTTCTTCATTTGCAGGGTAACGTGCCATAATTTCACAGCCTGCGCTAATCATTTCGAGAAACCTGGGTGTTACAGGACTAAAACCACCGGTTCTTACTTCATCGCCATCAATTCCAACTGTAGAATAAAGCGTAACTTTCGAGGCCCTCAGCAAATTCATATATTCTTCTCTTTCCTGCCCACTATAATGTATTCCTGTTTTATTGGAGATATAAACAAATTTCCCGTTTATATCTTCCCGGTACAAGTATTCAATATCCGGAAATTTTTTTTCATATTCCTTTAAAAAGCCCCAAAGTATTGAATCAACCCTTCCGGGTATAATTATATCATATGTTTTTTTGAAAGGAGCATCCGTGCTAATTTTGTATTTATCTGCTATGCTTTGCGGAAAATGATAGATATTTAACGGGCATTTACATTCTTTCAGATAATTATATGCCTGAAAGTTTGAAATCAATACAATTTTACAATTTTTATAAGCATTATAAAATAAGTTTAAGTCGATGCTTTTCCAGAAGTCAATTATAACCGGAATGGTATTTTTACTCCCCGTAAAATAAAACGAGCTCCTCGGCAATAACTCAAAGTAAAATGCTTGCCTTTTATTAATAAATTTATCAGCAAAAATTATCAGTCTGTTATCACCAAACAGTTTTCTGGATGAAAACCGTAAAACTTTATCTATATAAAATGCGGTAACTGAAGCTTTGTTTGAATCAACCAGTTTTAGTCCTAGCTCTTCTGCAAATACATCCTCCCATTCGTATATTAAGGGCCAGGTGGGCCAATCCTGGAAATACCGATCAGTATAGATAACTTCCAGCCTCATTAAAATATAGCAGAATAATTTATGATAGGAGTACTATTCATCCAGGCCGGTATGTACAAGTTTAACAAGAGATATCTTCATTGCCAGCAACAATAACAAATTGCTTAAATTTCATATCCCATTGTGTGTTAAACAACAGCAAATTTAAAATATTGAAATAAGTCTTTACATATTCTTAATGCTTCATCCGGGTTGGCAAGGTGCTCCAATACGTCATTAAAAAATATCACATCAAATTTTTTCCCTTTTAATTTAGGCATATTATCTGTAAAGATATTATTAATGGCCTTATCAATCTTTTTTGCAGCTTCGAGTGCTGATGTACCATCCGGCTCTATTCCCCAAACTTCGCAGTTGTATATATTTTTGATTGTCTGTGCAAAATTTCCTGCGCCGCAACCTACATCCAACGCCGTTTTTATCGATT
>JAQNCM010000706.1 GCA_029237615.1 Mucilaginibacter sp. | reverse complement strand
CACCTCTTGGATGGATTTCAGTGCTTCCGGCGTCCCAATCGCCTGCATCGTCCCTTCCCAGTCCCGGTACTCCTGCACCTCCTGCTCGCGCAGGCGGAGATGCTCCTGAAACTTCTCGAAGACACTGGAGATCCCCTCGGGCGAGAGTGACTCTTCGCTCAGCGATCGAACGAGTTCGCGGTCGGGCAGGGACCTGCGTCGGGGTGCGGCGGGGAAATTCGTCGCGTCGTCAACGATTGGAGCGGACACCGCGGGCTCGGCGGTCGGAGACACCACGGTTGGCTCGGGTGGAACAGGCAATTCTTCGGCGATTACCGCTGGCGGAGCGGCATCCTCGCGACCGGGTATTTGGATCGCACCGGTGTAGCCGAGGCGCACGACCTCCGCGGCGAGAGCATCTGCCAGGTCGTCGTCGTCGTAATCTCGGGCTTCGGAAGCGGTAGTGGCCGACCCAGAGGCGCTCGGATGAACCTCCGTCGGCGACGTGAACGTCGACCTCCGTGTGCCCGGGTGCACATACGGCGTACCGGCGACGTCACCATCGCCCGCGTCGTCGTGGTTTGCCATGCCCACATAATATTGGCGCGCAGGAGTTTCTCAGGGTGACGAGGCCGTGATCCACGAGACCGGTCCCGGACTTCGCGATTCGTTCTTGGCTTCCTACCCTTTCTTTCGTGCCGATTCCTTGGGATTGCCGCCGCTGCGGTTCTTTTCGACACTCTTGCGGAGAGCGTCCATGAGGTCGATCACCTCACCACCGGCGTCCTCCGGAACGGGTTCGTCGCCGAAGGTCTTGGCGGTGTCGAGTGCATCACCCTCCGTGAGCTTGGCGTCGATGAGTTTTTTCAGTTCCTCCTGGTAGTCGTCGCTGAATTTTCCCGGGTTGAAATCGGACGCGAAACTGTCGACCAGGGCAGACGACATCTCGAGCTCCCTCGCCGAAACGCCGGTGCGTTCCTCGAGCGCGGGAAACTTCGCCTCGCGCACTTCGTCGTCCCAGAGCAGCGACTGGAGCATGAGCACGTCGCCTCGAACGCGCAGCGCGCCGAGGCGGCTCTTCTGCCGAAGCGCAAAGTGCACGATCGCGGTGCGATCTGTTTCTTCGAGCGTCCGGCGCAGCAGCACATAGGCTCTCGGGGTCTTCGAATCGGGTTCGAGAAAATAGCTTCGGTCGAACATGATCGGATCGAGCTGGTCGCTCGGCACGAACTCGACGACCTCGATCTCGCGGCTGCGCTCCGACGGAAGCATCGCGAGATCCTGATCGGTGAGAATGACCGTCTTGTCGCCGTCATCGAACGCCTTGTCGATGTGGTCGTAGCTGATGATCTTTCCGCAGATCTCGCAGCGACGCTGATACTTGATCCGACCGCCGTCCCTGTCGTGCACCTGATGGAGGGAAATATCGTGATCCTCGGTCGCGCTATACACCTTGACAGGCACGTTGACGAGACCAAAGGTGATCGCGCCGGTCCAGATCGCTCGCATCGTCCCATTCCACACCCCCGCGCCGACGACTGCGCGGGGGTTGACCGCGCGTCGATTCGGCGTACATTCTCAGCCGTCCCCGCCTGTGTCGAACGAGGAGCAATGGCACCCGATTCCAGATCCGAGAACGTCACAGTCGACGGGCACCGAATCGCGCTCACGAACCTCGAAAAGGTGCTCTACCCCGCCACCGGCACGACAAAGGGCGACGTCATCGCGTACTACGCCGAAATCGCGGACGCGCTCATTCCCCACGCGACAGATCGGCCGGCCACGCGAAAACGCTGGGTGCACGGCGTCGGAACCGCGGATGCTCCGGCCGAGATGTTCTTCCAGAAGAACCTCGACGATTCGACCCCGTCGTGGGTCAAGCGCCGCAGCATCGAGCATAAAGACCACAGCAACGACTATCCGCTGGTCAACGACCGGGCGACGCTGATCTGGCTTGCCCAGATCGCAGCGCTCGAGCTCCACGTTCCGCAGTGGCGATTCGGGCGTACCGGCACGCCGCGGAACCCCGACCGGCTGGTGCTCGACCTCGACCCGGGCGAAGGTGCCGGGCTCGCGGAGTGCGCGGAGGTCGCCAGAATGGTGCGCGGCATCCTCGCCGACATGGGGCTGTCGGTGATGCCGGTGACAAGCGGCAGCAAGGGCATCCACCTCTACGCGGCCCTGGACGGCAAGCAGACCTCCGATCAGGTGTCCGCGGTCGCCCACGAACTCGCCCGATCGCTCGAGGCCGATCATCCGGACCTGGTGGTCAATGACATGAAGAAGGCGCTGCGGCCCGGCAAGGTGCTGCTCGACTGGAGTCAGAACAATGCATCCAAGACGACGATCACGCCGTATTCGCTGCGCGGGCGCGAGTTCCCCACGGTTGCGGCGCCCCGAACCTGGCGCGAACTCGCCAGCAAGGATCTCGCCCAACTCGACTACCGGGAAGTCCTGCGACGGGTGAAGCGACGCGGCGACGTTCTCGCCGAATTGACGGCCGGTCACCTGGACTCTCTCGAACCGACGAAGGCCCACATGCGCGACTTCGCCCCCACTCCCCCCGCCGCCGACCGGCTCGCCAAATATCGAAGCATGCGGGACGCGAAGAAGACCCCGGAGCCCGTGCCTGCCGAGCAGGCAACTCCCAGCGATCGGCAGTCCTTCGTCATCCAGGAACATCACGCGCGTAACCTTCACTTCGACTTCCGTCTGGAGCACGACGGCGTGCTGGTCAGCTGGGCGCTTCCGAAAGGGGTGCCGACGGAGCCGAAAGGC
>JAQNCM010000619.1 GCA_029237615.1 Mucilaginibacter sp. | reverse complement strand
GTATCGGTCACTGCTATCTCACCTTTGGGCCCGACCCGGCCTATCCCATTGATCCCAATAGCCCGACCGTTCGCGATCGGGAAAACCTGATCTATAGTCGTCCCACACGCGAGGGCGCACTGCATATCGGTATCTATGAAACGCAGCCCGTTGGGTACGACATGGAGGCTCTGCCCGCCGATTTTGACATGGCCGCCATGCGCGTGGATCGCCGGCATCCGACCATTCAATCCTTGCTGAGCGCCGCGCGACGACGGTTTCCTTTCCTCCGAGAGGAGGCTCCGTTGCGCTTCACAACCGGCATCATGTCCTGGACGCCGGATGGTCACGCACTGTGCGGGCAACTGCCCGATGTAGCGGGACTGTACCACTGCGCCGGTTTTTGCGGACATGGCGTGATGCAGAGCGCGGCGGTGGGGGTGCTGATGGCGGAACTGATTCTTGACGGCACCTGCCGCTATGATCTGTCCCAATTGCAAGCCGACCGCTTTTATGACCTGCCCGACTTCGTAAGCCGGGACGCGATCACGACACGATGTGCGGCAACCTACGCCGCCGCTTATAGCCAGTTGGAGGCGAAGCAATAGGCACAAACAGCAGGCAATAGCAAAATGAGGATTTTACTGCATGCATTGGCGTCCCCTTACTCGTACATCCTCAACCTTGCACGTATTCGAGCGCGTACTCTGTCGCCTGCTCCCAGGTCAGGGCGCAGCCCTCCTTCCAGGCAGAAGTAAAGGTATCTTCACCCAGAGCCGCGCGGGCTTGCCCTAGCAGCCGGTCGTACTTCTCCCGCTCGATGCGGGAGTGTGGTACACCAATACTCTCGCGCAAGGTAGAGGTCGCTCCCCACAGTTTCGCGGCTTTCTGTATCTTCGCCTGCGCCAGCATCACGGACACCAGTCCTTCGAGGCTTCCCAGCGTCCCCTTTTTATCTCTTAACTCCCTGTGCAGGCTCAGGCTTTCTGCGAGCAGTCTCCGCGCCAAATCGAGATTATCCTGTTCATAAGCGACCTTACCCAGGTTGGCGAGCAACCATGCGATGCCGCTCCTGTCTCCTAACTCCCGCATGAGATTCATGCTCTCTTGAAACAGAGACTGAGCCGTGGCATAGTCACCTCGGGAGTGGTTCGCTTTTCCCAGGCTCATGAGCGCCCACGCGAAGTCTCGATTGTTTCCCAACTCCTCAAAAAGGCCGAGCCCCTCCTCAAACAACGCTTGCGTCAGGGCATAATCGCCCTGTTCATGAGATACTGTACCCAGCCTGGTGAGGGAATAGGCGATCCCCCGCCTGTCTCCCAACTTCCTGGAGAGGAACAAACCCTCCTCATACAGCGCCCGTGCCGTAGTCGAATCGCCCTGATGCTCGGCAACGTCGCCCAGGCATCTGAGCGACCACTCGGCGCCTCGCCTGTCTCCCAGTTCCCGGAAGAGACTCAGACTCTCTTCGTACAGCGTCCGTGCCGAAACCAGGTCTTGCCCTCGAACCACATTGCCGAGATTACCGAGCGTCAGAGCGATACCGGGCTTGTCGCCCTGATCATGGGCCACATTGCCCAGATTGTTGAGTAACTCCGCGATTCCCCGGCTGTCTTCCAACTCTCTACGGAGGCTCAGGGCTTCCTGGAACAGCGTTTGTGCCGAAGCATAATCGCTCAGGGAGTACGACAATGCACCCGCGCCGGTGATTACTTTCGCTCGCGCTGCCGTTCTCGCCGGCGCTCCCTCGCGTTCCAGAACTCGCTCCAGGTGCTTTCGTCCTTCGCTGTAGTCGCCATGCAGATACCAGAAACGCCACAATGCGCCTGCCAACCGCGAAACGACCTCGCTATGATTCCCTTCCCTCTCCTCCCAGGACAGCGTTGTTCGCAGGTTGTCGTGTTCCGTCTCCAGCCGTCGCAGCCACATAGCCTGCTCGGCCCCCCGCAGATGCGGCTCGGCCACTTCCGCAAAAGCCATAAACCAGTCGAGATGCCTGGCTCTGAACTCCTCCGTCCCGCCGCTTGCCTGGAGCGCCTCCGCCGCGATGTAGTCGCCCGCCTCCAGAGCGGCGTCGGCCAGCGTCTGCAGCGCCAGCAGACAGTTCTGTTCTCGTATGTTGCGCTCCTGCCAGACCCAGTCCTCGGCGCAGTCTTCCAGAAGGGATCCTCGATAGAGGGCGACAGCCTGCTTCAACGCCACTTGATCCTTGCTGAGCATCGCAGCATCGAAAGCTTGCAAGTCCACGTCGGCTCCGTCCAGATCCAAGGAGAGCGTGTGACGCCCGGGCGACTGCAAACGCTCGCCCTCCCTGCCCAGGACGTGGCGCAGTTCGCTGAGAACCACACGCAGGTTCCCGTCGGCCCTGCCCTGCTCAACGTCAGGCCACAGCGTGCCTGCCAGCCAGTCGCGCTCCACGGGCCGTCCGGCGCGGAGTGTCAACAGCGCCAGCAGCCAGCGCGCCTTTCGCGAGCGCATATGCGGCAGCGGACGGTCCTGTAGCAACACCTGCATCGGCCCGAGGAGACGGATGGTGAGTGGAGCAGATGCGCCGTTTGAAGCGATCAAGGCGATGGGGCCTCCCGACATGGAGATCGTTCACGATTGAGAGAAACACCGTTCCCAAAATGGGAATGACGCAGAGGGAGATTCCGGGGGCCGGAACGTTTTTCCTCTTCAGCGTGCTCCAGAATATACGCCCCATGATCGAGGTCATGCCACTCGAACAGGCTCCCGAGGCTTATGCGCGCATGATGGAGGGCAAAGCGCGCTTCCGCATGGTACTGAAGATGGACTGATGCGGCAGAAGAGAGGGGGAATCCAGAAATGCTGCCGTGCCACCCCGAAATCTGCGAGGAGACAGGAGATCGGCTGTTTCGACCGGGGGACTACGTTGCGCCAGGTGAGTATGTGGAGGTCGAGACGAGACGTCGTATTCTGGTGACGTCACCGGACTTTCTTCCCGCGCGTCTCGATGGACACGTCGGTTGCTATCGCCTGAT
>JAQNCM010000343.1 GCA_029237615.1 Mucilaginibacter sp. | reverse complement strand
TTGATGCACCGGTGATCAGCGCTATTTTTCCTTCTAATAACTTCATTTTTACAAGATGATTTCGGGTTGCGAAGATAGGGAATTAGACGGAAAGTTAGAAAGGTCACAATCCATTGTTTATAGCGTATATTTAAAACGGCAATATTCTTTAAGATCATCAATACGAATCTGCATTTTCATTTTTCCTGATCCAAACCGGCCCATCTGGCCGCAATTCCAACAGATCTATTGGTCCACTTACCGCATCAGGTTGCATTTTTGCTTCTATTTTTACTAATGCTTCCACATACAACTGCGGATTTTGTTCCATTGTTGCAAGAGTGGGTAACTCTGCCGGCCTGGCATTGGTAATATCTCTGGAAATACCGATTACTGTTAACTCAAAAACACGGTGTATCCTATAGGTGGTTATAACTCTTTTATATTTATCGAGATGACACAAAAATTCAATATTTACAACATTAGCTATTCCTTTATAAAAGCCAAAAAAGCTCACATTGGCAAGCCCGTCCTTTAAAAATCGTTTAAACTGAACGGGATAAAATAATTTCGCATCCTCCATCAATTGCTTGTATCGCCTTGCCATCACTACTCCAAAATATTTAATGGCTGTATCAATTTGGGAGTGTTGCTTTAATGCGTTGTCAGCCGCTTTTAGTAACCCATTATCGTCAAATCCTGAAATGGCAAAATAATTTGATCCAACGTTGTGGATTTTACAAATCGACTCAAATTTATCAGCATCATCACCGTCTCTGAATAAAAAAGTTCTCCTGCTATCGGCAGCTACATATATATGTCCGTCATTGGCTACATAAATAGCAATACAAGTTGAATATCCATTAAGCACATGGAAAACCAACAAGCCAATGATTAACAATTTATTCACCTTAACTTTACATAAAGTTAATAAATTATTAATATTAAATATCAAAAAGAAAATGAAATAAATTAAAGATATCCTTTAAAATGAGGTCATTATTACACAACCATTCCTCTAAAGGCAATTATTGTTATCGCCAAAAGATACCTCATGTTAAATAATGAAATTTCGGAGTTGTTATGTAAAACGGAATATGATTAAGCAGTGAAAGAGAATTACTTATAAGAAATCAAGAGGCTTCAGGCTTTTTAAAAGTTCTGGAATTATGAAGTAAAAAGCGAATTGTACTCCCCCTTCAAATCCAGCAAACACGCGGCACACATGCAACCTTCATAATTTTCACTGATGTATTGCACCTCGTTTAAATTAAGCTGCACCTGACTGCACTGGCATTTAGTAAAGGCATTTGCCTTACACTCCATGCTGGTTCCACATCTTTCGCAACTGATAATCTCGTGTTTGGTATTCATAAAAAAGTAGAGACGCGAAGTATCGCGTCTCTAATAGTATTATTTCATGAAGACGTGATGTTAGCGTCTCTAATAATAATTATCTTCAAATAGAGACGTGAAGTACCGCGTCTCTGCAATGTTATGAAGAGCAGGTTACGCAACCTTCTTCCATTGAGCAGCTTGGACCTGCCGGTACGTCGTTAACAATTTCAGCAACTACCTCAGGTATTACAGCTTCCATGTTTTTACCGCCCTGGTTTTCAACTGTAAATTTAACTGCCTGTGACGCCGCTTGTGTGCGCAGGTAGTACATACCTGTTTTAAGGCCTTTCTTCCATGCGTAAAAGTGCATTGAAGTAAGCTTGGAAGCATTTGGCTGGTTAATGAACAGGTTAAGCGATTGCGACTGGCAGATATAAGCGCCTCTGTCGGCAGCCATATCAATAATGGTACGCATCTTTATTTCCCAAACTGTTTTGTACAGTTCCTTAATATCAGCAGGAATCTCCGGGATTTCCTGGATAGAGCCATTTGCAGTAATGATCTTATCTTTCATTGCGGGCGTCCACAAACCAAGGTTTACCAGGTCGCGCAGCAAGTGTTTGTTTACGATAACAAACTCGCCACTTAATACACGGCGGGTGTAAATGTTTGAGGTATATGGCTCAAAGCATTCGTTATTACCAAGGATCTGTGAGGTAGATGCTGTTGGCATTGGTGCAACCAATAAGGAGTTACGTACACCATGGTTAATTACATCTAATCTTAAGTTTTCCCAATCCCAACGACCGCTATCAGGTGCTACGTTCCACAGATCAAACTGGAATTTTCCTTTTGATAATGGTGAACCTTTGAAAGTTTCGTAAGCGCCATCTTTTATAGCCAGGTCTTTTGAAGCCGTCATGGCAGCAAAGTAGATGGTTTCAAAGATCTCTTTGTTCAGTTTCTTTGCTTCTTCGCTTTCAAAAGGTAAACGCAGCAGGATAAATGCATCAGCTAAACCCTGTACACCTAAGCCCACAGGGCGGTGACGTAAGTTTGAGTATTCTGCTTCTTTAACCGGGTAGTAGTTACCATCAATAACTTTGTTAAGGTTTAAAGTAGCCTGGTAGGTAACTTCATATAACTTAACGTGATCAAATATGCCTTCTCTAACAAAGCGCGGCAATGCAATTGATGCCAGGTTACATACAGCTATCTCATCAGGTGAGGTGTATTCTATAATTTCGGTACAAAGGTTTGAGCTTTTTATAGTACCTAAGTTTTGCTG